>JANPIT010000141.1:0-6908 GCA_031425115.1 Opitutaceae bacterium
GAAAAATTCGAGTACCGCCGGGGCTACAAGTTCTCGACCTACGCGACGTGGTGGATTCGCCAGGCGATCACCCGCTCGATCGCCGATCAGGCGCGGACCATCCGCATCCCGGTCCACATGATCGAGACAATTAACAAACTGATGCGCGTGCAGAAGCAGCTCGTGAAGGATTATGGACGCGAGCCCACGCCGGAGGAAGTCGCGGACGAAATCCAGCTCCCCGTCGAGCGCGTGCGCGCGGTGCTGAAGATGGCGCAGCAGCCGATCTCGCTCCAGTCGCCCGTCGGCGAGAGTGACGATACAAGTTTTGGCGATTTCATCGAGGACAAATCCGCCGAGAATCCCTACGACATGACGGCCTACTCGCTCCTGCGCGAGAAGATCATCGACGTTTTGGATACGCTCACCGAGCGCGAGCGCCGCGTGCTCTCGTTGCGTTTCGGCCTGATCGACGGCTATAGCCGCACGCTCGAGGAAGTCGGAAAACAATTCAAAGTGACGCGCGAGCGCATCCGTCAAATCGAGGCGAAGGCGCTGCGGAAGATGCGTCACCCGACGCGCATTCGGCAGCTCCACGGCTTCTTCGACGCCGAGCAAATCGACAACGCGCAGAACCTGCTCAAGGTCGCCGCGACCGCCCGCGCGCCCGGTGCTCCTGGCATCCCCGGCATGGGCCCTGGCGGTGCACTCGGATCGGGCAGTCTCCCGGGTGGTCTCGGCTTCCCGATGCCGAAGCTCTGACGACATGCGCGGAGGTTTTCCCTCCGCGCGCCGTCAGGCGGTGACATCTGAGCGACGGGACAAATCCGGAAGCATGCTCGCGCGCGGGAATGCTTTCGGCGTCTTGGCAGCCCTTGGAATTTCGGGGAAAGGTGTCGTAGTTGCGGCGGCACTACTTAGCGCCGCCGGCTGCCGCCACGTTAGTTCGCCGCCCTCGCTCGCACCGGAGGCCCTGGTTCCCAGCCCGCGCTTGATCGTGGGCCGCATCACCGGCATCGATCCGGCGCAGAGCTTCGCGTTTGTCGAACTTGCCACCGACGCGCCTCCGGCCGCCCTCGCCGCGGGGACGGAACTGATCGCTCGCACAAGCGAGCTACGCGAGACAGGGCGCTTGCGCGCATCGGCCCACGTGCGCGGCCGCACGCTCGGGACGAGAATCGTTGCCGGGCAACCGTCCAGCGGCGACGAGGTTGTGTGGCTGGCACCGTAACTCTGATTTGCCGCTTTACAGTCCTCCCGACCGGCCTACGTTTTCCCCGTTATGACCTCGACCACCTTCTTCGCCGTGTTCGGCCTCGGTATGCCCGAGATGATCATCATCCTGGTGATTTTGCTCATCCTCTTCGGCGGGGCGAAGCTACCCGGGTTGGCGAAAGGCCTGGGCCAGTCGATCAAGGAGTTTAAGAAATCGACGAAGGATGATCCGGAGCCCGAGGTCGTGAAGCCAGTCGTGGTAGCCCCGGTCACCCCCGTATCCGCGGCAAGCGAAGTGAAGAAGCCGTAATCGGCCAACTTTTCGCTCCCTTACTTTCTAGCGCGCCTTTGCCGGCGCGCTTTTTTTTGCGGCGGATTTTCGGCCGACAGCGCGCGTCGCCCCGCCGGCGAGATGCGGCACCTACCCCGCTGTAGTTGTCGGCCATCAATCCGCTTTCACGTCCTGGGTGGTTTCGGTGGGGCGCTCGCGTAGCCAGAGATTGAATTCGGCGATGTCGACCGGGGTGCCCAGCACCAAGATCTCATCGGAGCTGCGCAGGATCTCTTGCGCGGCGGGATTGAGAATGCGCAGGCCACCGCGACGCACGCCGGCGATCTGCACGCCGTGATTTTGCGCCGGCGACAATTCCCCGAGCGACTTTCCGGACGCACGACTCCACGTGGGCACCACGATCGCTTCCATGCGCACCTCTTCGAAAACCGAATCCGTCACCGGCGCACCCGTCACGCCCGCGAGAAATTTGCGGCCCGCCTTCACCTGCTCGGTCGTCCCCATCAAGAGGACCTTGTCGCGCGGATACAGCACGGAGTCAGCCGGCGGCAGGGGGATCATGAAGCCTTGCCGCTCGATCCCGACGACCGAGCAACCAAAACGCGCCCGCAGATCCAGCTCCGCGATCCGCTTGCCTTGGGCATCCGCCAGGTCCGGTAGCGTGCAATCGATCATGTGAAGGTTCCACTCACCATGCGGCTGCAGCCAGGGCGCCGTGGTGGAGGTCATCTTGGTATCGGCGGTGTCGATCACGCTGAGGATTTCCACTTCCATCTCGCTGTGCCAGTAGATGAGTTTTCGCCGCAACACGAGGAGCGCGCCCACCGCCACGAGCGCGCTGACGAGTAGGAGCCATTTTGCGGTGCCTTCGGCGGGAAGAATCGCGGCGAGCCACACGTAAATCATCGCGCCAAAACCGATCTTCAGCCCCGTTTCGATCACCGGCCGCAGCCGCTTCGCGTTCGGATTACCCTTCGTCGAAATCTCGGCGTAGAGCAGCGCCATCGCCGATAGATTCCGCCAGATCGCGACGATCGGCGCGAGGATCACCAGGCCCAGCACGATCCAGAACACGAGTTGCACCGCCTTCGGTGAGAAGCGCCGACCCAGGGAGTCGTCGACCAGGTCGAAAAGCTGACCCGAGAACACCACCAAGCCGGTCACGAATAAAACACCCACGCTCACTTGCACGACGCGCTTGCGGCTGAGTTGCCACAGCAGGTTGCGCGAGCGCCGTTGCTTCATGCGGTCCAACCAACTGTGATACGCCCGCAGCCAGTCGGCCAGCCACGCCGGCTGCTTCGCGACGGCGGCGTCGGCGATTTTTTCCGAGCGACGCATCAGCAGCGGCGCGACGAGCGTGGTCACCAGCGAAATGCCGACCGCCAGCGGGTAGAAACGCGCCGGCACAACTTTTTCCATGACGCCGAGCTGAGCGATGATAAAAGAAAACTCACCAATTGGCGTGGCCGTGAGGCCCGTGCGCAGCGCGTCTTTCAACGGCGTGCCGACCAGGCTGAGCCCCGCTGTCACCGCGAGCGGTCGCGCGGTGAGCGTAAACGCCGCGATCCCCAGAATTAGCACGGCCTCGCGCCACAACTCGCGCGCATCGATCTGCATGCCGATCGCCACGAAAAACACCGCGCTGAACACATCCCGCATGCCCTCGAAAATCCGCTCCACCTGATGCCGGTGGGGCGTCTCCGCGACGATTGTGCCCAGCAAAAACGCCCCCAACGCGAGGGAGTAGCCCGCCGCTTGCGCCACCACTGCCAGCCCAAATAGCAGTCCCGCGATTCCCAATGTCTGCAGTTCCTCGTCGGCCGCCACGCTCATGCGTTTCAGGAACCACGGCACCAGCAGCAGACCGGCGATGCCCGCCAGCACCACAAAAGCACCGAGCAGCAGGAGCGTTTCCGGCACACGCGCCCCCTCGCCTTTGCCAATGTGGACGAGCGAATTGAGAATCGTGAGCATCACGACCGCCACCACGTCTTCGATCACCGCTACGCCCATCGCGAGTTGGCCTGACCGCTCGTGGTTGGTGCCCGTTTCGTGGAGAATTTTGCTGATGATCGCCGACGACGACACCATCAGCATGCCCGCGAGAAAGAGCCCCTCGATCGCGCTCCAGCCCATCGATAGCGCGAAAACGCGCGAAAGCTGATACATCACGATCGCACCGATAAAGGTCGCGACCATCAACGACAGGCCCAGCCGCCGCATCTTCCGCAGGCTCAGTTGGAGCCCGATTCCGAACATCAGGAACACCAGCCCCATCTGCGCCAGCGTATCAATCCGCTCCACATCGTGCACCAGCGCGATCGGCGGCGTATGTGGACCGACCACCATGCCTGCCACGAGAAATCCTACGATGACGGAAAGCCCGATCCGCTGGCAGATCCATCCCACCACCCCGGCAACGACCAGGATGATCGCCAGATCCTGAATAAATTGGGAACCATGCATGGCGGGGGCAGATGCGCGCCACGAAGACGCGGCGAACTCCAGCACGGGTCAACCCAATCGTTCTCCGTCAATTCACTCGTGTCGGAACCCGACAATCGTTCCGGCACCGCGCCGATCGTTATCGTTCTCCCAATCATTCTCGTTCTCGTCCGTCGCACGCCGGGCTGATGGGCCGATTACGCGATCTCTGCGCGAGAACGATTGCGGCGAAGTCGCGCGCCTGTTTCCCTCGTTGACACTCATTGGCAGCGCCGATTCGTTTCCGTCGGCGAAACGCCGCCTCTCCCTCGCTCCCTCGCACCGCAACATGGCGAATATCTTCGGCTACTTTTCGAACGACATCGGCATCGATCTCGGCACGGCCAACACGCTCGTTTACGTCAAAGACAAGGGCATCGTTCTCCGCGAGCCGTCCGTGGTCGCCCTCGATACCGTTTCGCGAAAGGTCCGCGCGGTCGGCGATGAAGCGAAGCGGATGCTCGGCCGCACCCCCGGTAACATCACCGCGATCCGCCCCATGAAGGACGGCGTCATCGCCGACTTCGATGTCACGGAGGCGATGCTGCGCTACTTCATCCGCAAGGTCTCGAGCAACGCGTTCCGCGCGCCCCCACGTGTCGTGATCGCGATTCCCTCCGGCATCACCGAGGTCGAGAAGCGCGCGGTGAAAGAGTCCGCGATGCACGCCGGCGCCCGTGACGTGATCACGATTCCCGAGCCCATGGCCGCGGCGATCGGCGTCGGTCTGCCCATCGACGAGCCGGCGGCCAACATGATCGTGGACATCGGCGGCGGCACGACCGAGATCGCGATCATTTCGCTCAACGGCATCGTATTCTCAAAGTCGATTCGCGTCGCCGGTGACGAGCTCGACAGCGCGATCATCAACTACATGAAGCGCGCCTACAATCTCCTCATCGGTGAACGCACCGCGGAAGAGATCAAGATGCGCGTCGGCTCCGCCTACCCGCTCGACGACGAGCTCACGATGGAGGTCAAGGGCCGCGACTCCGTGGCTGGCCTGCCCAAGACGATTCACATCACTTCCCAGGAAATCCGCGAAGCGCTCGCCGACACCATCGCTTCGATCGTCGACGCCGTGCGCGTGACGCTCGAGCGCTGCCCGCCCGAGCTCTCCGCCGACTTGGTCGACCGCGGCTTCGTGATGGCCGGCGGCGGCGCGCTTATTCGCGGCATCGACAAACTCCTGAGCGAAAAAACGGGCCTGCCCGTGACCGTCAGCGACGATCCGCTCTCGGCTGTCGCCAACGGCACCGGCGCCGTGCTGAACGATCTGTCGTGGTTGATGCAGAACGTGTAGGCGCGCCGAGGCGCGTGCTACCATGTTCAAACGCTTCGATCAGGCCAGGCCGTTCGTGACGCTGCTCATCGTTGTCGTCGCATGGTTGCTGATACCGACGGCCGTTAAGTCGTTTGCGCGCGCGAGTTTTTTCGAGCTCACCGCCCCCGTGAGCGTTTCCGCCGACTACGCGCGCGTGCTCAAGGACTACTGGTCGCTGCGCCTCCATTCCAAGGATGAGCTGATCCAGGCGGGCCGCGATCTCGCGCGGCTCAATGCCTCCTACGAGTTGGCGGTGCAGCAAAACTCCGAGATGCTCTCGGAAATCGGGCGGCTCGAGAGCCTGTTGCGGCTCCCGACGTTTCACGATTATCGCTACGAGCACGCCCGCGTGGCGCGCCGCGATTTCTCCGGCTGGTGGCAGCGCATCGTGATTCGCAAAGGGAAAAATTTCGGCATTCCCATCGACGCCCCCGTAGTTTTCAGCGGCGGCGTGGTGGGGAAAGTCACCGAGGTGCACGCGAACACCGCCGTGGTGGAATTGATCAGCAGCCCGAACGTGCGACTCGCCGGCGTCGTCGAAGGCGACTTACTGGGCCGGCCGATGAGCTTCCAGGGCGGCGTCAATCCGACCTTCGCGCCGCCGACCGGCGTGGTGGAGTTCGTGCCCCTCGATGTATCCGTATCTGGCAAAGTGCTACGCCTCGTCACGTCGGGCTTCGGCGGCGTGTTCCCGCCCGGGCTCATGCTCGGCCACATCGTGCGCGCGGACATGGGCAGCGACGGACTTTTCAAATCCGGCGACGTGAAACTCGACGAGCGGCTCGGCTCCCTCACGGAGGTGACCGTGCTCGTGCCGCTGAGCGCGCCGGGGGCGCGCAGCGATAAGCCATAAGCGAAAGGCTGTTAGCTGGAACTCTCGCTCCATGCTCCGAAGCCGATAGCTTAGCGCTTACCGCTCCTCTCCTCTCCATGCGCCGCACCCTCATCCTCTTCGCCACGCTCGTGGTGCTTTGGGCGGTGGTCGGCCAGATCAACCACGAGCTCGCTAGCTCGCGGGTGTATTTGTTTACGGGCGCGCTCTTCGTCGCCTATGCGGCGCTGACGCAGCCCCGACGCGCGGGCCTCGCAGCGTCGCTTCTGGGTGGCTTGATCTGTGACGCGAATTCGCCGGTCGCCTTCGGCACGCACACGTTGCTGTTTGCCGCAGCTCATCTCACGGTGTTTCACGTCCGCGATCGCGTCCCACGCGATGACAACATCTCCGCGATCATAGTCGTCCTGCTCACCAATCTCGCCCTCTTCCTCGTGTTTTCCTTTAGCCAGATTCACCGCTCCCCAGCTCCGGCCGCCGTATGGCCGCGCCTGATCGCGGATTTGGTGTGCTCCCAAATTTTCATAGGGTTCGTCACGCCGTGGTTTTTTGCGCTGCAAGCGCAAGCGCTCGCGCTGGGGCGCGTGGCCCGCATGGAAAAAGCCTGAGCGCTCCCACGGCATGGCTTCAAATGATGTCAATCTCGCGGACCGCTCTGGCAATCTCGTCGAGTCCCACAAGGGCTACGATCCGCGCATCATTTTCTTCTATTTCATCATCGCCGCGCTGCTGCTCACGCTCGGCGGCGGGCTCGGCTACCAGCAGTTGACCAAGCGCGG
>JANPIT010000142.1:0-16120 GCA_031425115.1 Opitutaceae bacterium
ATGGCCTTCGCGGAGTATTCCAGCCGCTCGAGATGCTCTTCGAGCCGGAAGATGTTACCACCGTAAAGGCGAATCCCCTCGAAAACTCCGTCGCCGTAAAGCAGGCCGTGATCAAACACGGACACCTTGGCGTCGGCGCTGTCGACGAAGTTGCCATCGAGATATATCTTCATCGTGGCAGCGTAGGTGTGCGAAAAAAGTTTTGTCGAGCCCGTCGCAGGGAAATTCTGCTTGTGCCCCGGAATTTTCGCCGAAACTGTCGCCGCGCTTCGTGCGTCTTTCCCGCCACCAGCTCCCCCTCCTCTCCATGTTCATACTTCCTCGTTGCTCCGCCCGTCTTGGAGCGCCTGTCCGCCGGCCGCTTTCCACCCGCGGATTTACCCTGATCGAGTTGCTCACCGTTATCGCGATCATCGGCATCCTCGCCGCCATCGTAATTCCCACGGTCGGCACCGTCCGCGACAAGGCGCAGCGGGCAGTCGATGGGAACAGCATCCGCGAAATCCTAAAAGCCGCCCAGATCTATGCCGGCGAAAACGGCGATCGCCTCCCTGATCCGCAAGTCCTCGCTCCCGTCGTCGCGGTGCCCCAGCCCGCTTGGCGTTGGCCGGCCATCCTGGCCAAGAACAACATTCTCACGGATCCCACGTTTTGGTTCGCCAAGAACGACCAGGCTTTCAGCGGCGTTTTTCCCCAATTCATCATTCAGCCATCCGCCGCGCGCAATACGCTGCACACGAGCTTCACCACGGCGCGCTCCCCCTCCTGGGAATTCGTAGGTGGCGTGAAAATGGGCGACGCCGCCACGACCCCTGTCGTCTACACCCGTGGCCTGCAAAACAACGGGCTGTGGAGCGCGACGAGCGGCGTCTACAAGGATAACGGCGGTTTCATTGCCTTCCTCGGTGGCAACGTGGCGTTCTACTCGAACGTCCAGACCAACAACTCCCCGTTTTACTCGAACAATCCGACGAGCACGAGCACGGTTCGCCCACAGAACCTCCTCCAGGCGATTCCGTTTAACATCTCGGCGGCGGCCAACAGCGCGCGCGCCTACGGCATTCCACCGCCATCCGGCGCCGGTGGCATGGTCGGTTCCGCCGGTGGTTCGATCGCCGTTCGCGGGCCCTAATCGTTCCCCTGGCTGCTTCTTCTATCTCCAGCCCGGCCGCCTCCGTGACCGGGCTTTTTCTTTTCCCGCTTCCACCGCTCCCCGGTGCGGTCCATGGTCCGCCGCACTCATGACTTCCGCCCGCTCCGAGTCCGCGCCCCGTGGCGCACTCGCACCCACTCCCACCGGCCCGACCTATGTCGTCGGCCACAAAAACCCGGACGCCGATGCCATTTGCTCGGCTATCGCCTACACCGCTTACAAGGAAGCGAAGGGCGAACGCGGCTATGTGGCCGCCCGGTGCGGGAATTCCAACGCCCGCATCGACACGATTCTCGCGCGCTTTCATCAGCCCTTGCCGCACTACTTGAGCGATGTTTCGCCGCGCGTGCATGACCTCATGACGCCCAGCGTGGTTTCGGTCGCCGAGTCGGCCACGTGCGCGGAAGCCCTCGAACTCATCGACCGCCATCACATCCGCGTGCTGCCCGTCACCAACACCCGCCGCAAGCCGCTCGGCACGCTTTCAGTCGCCCACCTCGGCAGTATCTTCATCCCGCGCGTCAGCGAGCCTCGTCTCATGCGTCAGGTGCACACGTCGCTCGCCGCCATCGCCCGCGCGCTGAAGGGCCACGCCGTGCACCTCGTCGGCGAAGACAAGGTCGAGGACCTCTTCGTGCGCCTCGGCACGATGGACATTCGCTCCTTCTGGAGCATCTCGGAGCGCGAAAAAATTCCCGCGAGCCAATCCATCATCATTGTCGGCGACCGCCGCGACATCCAGCGCCGCGCCATCGAGCTCGGCATCCGTGCCCTCGTCATCACCAGCGGGATCGAAATCGACGCCGAGACCGTTGCCCTCGCCAAGGACAAGGGCGTCAGTTTGATCATCAGCCCCTATGATTCCGCCACCACTGCCTGGGTGGTTCGCACCGCCTCCAGCATTGAGCGGGTCATCGAGCGCAACGTGGTGACGGTCGATCCCGATGAACGCATCGCCGACGTGCGCAAAAAATTCTCCGTCACCAACCACGCCGTGCTCGTGACGAACGACGACGGCGCTCTCATCGGCATTCTGACCAAGAGCGACATCTTCAAGCCCGTGCAGACGCGCCTTGTCCTCGTCGACCACAACGAGCTCACGCAGGCGGTGCCCGGCGCCGATGAGGTCACCATTTCCGAAATCATCGACCATCACCGCCTCGGTGCACTACACACCGCGCAGCCCATCCTCTTCATCAACGAGCCCGTCGGCTCCACCTGCACCATCGTCGCGGACCTCTTCCGTCGCGAGGGCCTGCACCCGAGTCCCTCCATTGCCGGCATCATGATGTCCGGCCTGATCTCGGACACACTCCACCTCAACGGCCCGACCGCGACGCCCAAGGACGCCAAGCTGCTCGCCTGGCTCGCCGAAATTGCGGGCGTGAATTCGAAACAACTCGCCGACGAAATCTTCAATTCCGGCTCCGTCATTCTCGCCAACCCGGCGGAGAAAGTCGTCCGCTCCGACTTCAAGGTCTATGAGGAGGAAGGTATCCGGTTTGCGGTTTCACAAGTGGAAGAGCTCGGCTTTGGCAATTTCTGGCAGCACGCGAAACCGATCGCGAAAGCCGTCCAGGATCTCCGCGACGAAGAGCGCCTGGCTTTTGCCGCGCTTCTCGTCACGGATATCAATACCCAGAACTCGCTCCTCCTGGTGAAAGGCGACCAGGCCTACATCGACCACATCCGCTACCCACACGTGGAGCAGGACGAAATTTTCGACATGCCGGGCGTCGTGAGCCGCAAGAAGCAACTCATCCCCTACCTCACCACGATCATCAAAGAAATGGCGACTGAAGGCGCGCTGCCGTCGGGCAAAAGCGGCCCACCCTTCCGGAAAAAACGGTCGGGATAAACCCAGCTACATCAGCTCCTGGGTGGGCCGTGCGCTCCGCGCGCGGCCTGCTATCCAGCGGCGCTAGCAACGCTCCAGCCGTGCGCTCTGCGCGCGACCCACCCAGGAGCGAAGCACTCCTGCCCCGACTTCAGATATGGATCGCCTCGCCGGCCGTAGCCGCCGCGGCTTCCATCAACGCCTCGCTCAACGTCGGGTGCGCGTGGATCGAGCGGTGCACCTCATCGACCGAGAGCTCCGTGTTCATCGCGAGCACGTATTCGGCGATCAACTCCGGCGCCTCGTTGCCTAGAATGTGCACGCCGTAAATCTCACCGGTCTTCGCATCGGTGAGGATCTTCACGAATCCCTCGGAGTCGCCGGCCGCCACGGCCTTGCCCGAGGCCGTGAACGGAAACTTACCCACCCGGTAATCGAGTTTCTTCTCCTTGCACGCCTTCTCCGTGAGGCCCGTGCTTGCGATCTGCGGCTGGCAATACGTCGCGCCCGGAAAAATCTTCACCCGCCCTGCGTGGTGATGTCCGAACATCGCGTTGACAGCGTTGACGGCCTCGAACGTCGCCACGTGCGCGAGCCACGGCGGCCCGATGATATCGCCCGCGGCGTAGATGCCCTTGGCGCTGCTCTCGTAATTATCGTTCACCTTCACGTAGCCACGCTCGAGTTCGAGTTTCACCTTGGACGACAACGCGCCTTCCAAGTTCGGCGTGACGCCGATCGCGACGAGCAACGCCTCGGCTTCGATCTCGGTCGAATTTCCCTCGCCGGCTTTCACCAGAGACAACTCAACCTTGTCCTTACCCACGCGCACGTTTTCCACCTTCGTGTTCACGTGCACCGTGATGCCCTGTTTCTCGAACGAGCGCTGCAGCGCTTTCGCTACTTCCTCGTCCTCGACGGGCACAACCTGCGGCAACATCTCGACCAAGGTGACCTTCGTCCCGAACGCGTTGTAGAAATAAGCAAACTCCACCCCGATGGCACCCGCGCCGAGCACGACCAGCGACTTCGGCGGCGACTTGCGCGGCTCGAGCGCCTCCCGCGAAGTCATGACGCGCTGTCCGTCGACGGGAATATCCGGCAGCCGCCGCGGCTTGCAGCCCGTCGCGAGCAGCACGTTTTTCGTTTTGAAAAATTTCCCCTTATGCTCGCCGTCGACGATCTCGACCATGCCAGGCACCGTCACCTGCGCCTTGCCGACGAAGTAATCGACCTTGTTTTTGCGGAAGAGAAACTCGACGCCTTTCGCCATCGTGCCCGCCACCGTGCGCGAGCGATCCATGACTTTCGCGAAGTCGAAACTCACGTCCTTCGCCAAGATCCCAAAGCTCTCCGCTTTCTGCATGGAGCGCATGAACTCCGCGCTCTTCAGCAGCGCCTTCGTCGGAATACAGCCCCAGTTGAGACAGGTGCCGCCCGCTCGCTCGAGTTCGATGCACGCGACCTTTTTTCCCAGTTGCCCGGCCCGAATCGCACCCGCGTAGCCCGCCGGACCACCACCGATGACAACGAGATCGTATTCCGTAGTTTCAGCCATCCCGCACCGTCGCCGCGGCCGAAAGCACCGTCAAACGGAAACTGGGAGCGCAGACCGCGGGAGCAGTTTTGCCTCGGAGACGCCGATCACAAAGTCGACGTCGAACGCCGCCCCACCCGTGCTCCGCGCTTGCTCGCGTCAATGCCGCACGCACATTTTCGCGCATGCTTCGCCCTGCGGCCGTCTTCTTGCTCGCGACCTGCCTGGCGCCGTTCGCCCGCTCCACCGAGGCCCCGCTGAGCCGCTACGACCAGGTCATCGTCGCGCCCGCCAAAACGTCGATCTACGTCGGCACCGTTTCGCTCACGATGCTGCCGCTGGCGCGCACGAACGGCGTGTTCGAATCGACCTACGTCGCGAAAGTTTTCCCGGCCTTTTTTTACAACGAAAAAGGCCGATTGAGCATCGAGCTGACCGACGAGCAGCTGCGAAAACTGGAGCGTGGTGAACCGGTCGAGTTCAAGGGCCGTGCCTTGCGCGACGATGGCGCGGAGCGGCGGGTCGAGGGCAAGGCCACGCCGGCCGACGCGACGAGCGGCAAAATCAAAGTGCGCGTGTTTTACTCCAAGCGCGTCGAGTTGATTTTCAACACGACGTATGGTTTTCCCGCCAAGTAGCGGTGCGACACGGACGGTTTCCGGTGGTCTCGGTCGAACGCGTCGATCACCAAAACCCGCATCGCGGCGACCGCACTCCACACTGGGCTTTGACGTGTGGACTGTGCCCGTTTGAGTCACCACCGCGTGCTACGCGCTCCTCAGCCATTCCGAACCGCCCTCTCCCGTCGAACTCCCCTGCTCGCGGCGTTGCTGATCATCCTCGCCGGGACCCTCGCGTATCAGAATAGCTTCGACGGCCCTTTTGTCTTTGACGATCCGTCGTCGATCACGTCGAACCCGACGATTCGCAAGCTCTGGCCGCTCTGGGAACCACTCACGCCACCCCGCACCGCCGTGACCGTGCAAGGCCGACCGCTGCTGAACTTCTCGCTCGCGCTGAACTACGCCGCCGATGGCGAGCGCGTGCGCGGGTATCACGTGGCAAACCTCGCCATTCACCTCGCCGCCGCGCTCACCCTCTTCGGCCTCGTCCGCCGCACGCTGATCCAGCCCCTCGTCAGCACCCGCTTTCGCGCCAGCGCGACCGGCATCGCTTGGCTGGTGGCCACGCTGTGGGTCACACATCCGCTGCAAACCCAGGCCGTCACCTATGTCATCCAACGGGCGGAATCGCTCATGGGATTGTTCTACTTGCTCACGGTTTACCTGTTTGTCCGCGGCACTGCTTCCCCTGCCCCCGTGCGCTGGTTCAGCCTCTCGGTGCTCGCAGCGTATCTCAGCGTGGCGACAAAAGAAGTCGCGGTCACCGTGCCCATCGTCGTTTTCCTCTACGATCGCGCCTTCATCGCAGGGACGTGCCGCGCGGCCTGGCGGACGCGCTGGCCTTACTACCTGAGTCTCGTCAGCTCGTGGCTTCTGCTCGCTTGGCTCGTGGCGGGCACGGGCGGAAATCGCGGCGGCGCGGCCGGGTTCGACGTCGGCGTGGCGTGGGGAGACTACGCGCTCACCCAGCTCGTCGCCCTCGCGCATTATCTGCGCCTAGCCGTATGGCCGCAGCCATTGGTTTTTGAATACGGCACGTTTTGGGTGGAAACGATCGCCGAGGTCGCGCCCGCAGCGCTTGTCGTCATCCCGCTCGCCATCGCCACGCTCCTGCTCTCCGCGCGCAAACCCATGCTCGGCTTTGCCGGCATCTTCTTCTTCGCGGTGCTTTCGGTGACCAGCGTCGTGCCCGGCACCACCCAGATGATCGTCGAACACCGGATGTATCTTCCGCTCGCGGCGGTCATCGGCGTGCTGGTGATCGGCGCGCACGCGATTCTGACGACACGGGGCCGGTGGGCCGCGGGAACCGGCGCCGTCGCGCTTTTGATCCTCACTCATGCGCGCAACGATGACTACCGCAGCGAACTCAGTCTCTGGCACGACACCGTGACGAAGCGCCCTGCAAATTCGCTGGCTCGCGAGTTATACGCGCAGGCGCTCGAGCGTGCGGGCGACATCCCCGCAGCGATCGCGGAACGCCGCATCGCCCTCCAGATTTCTCCGGCGTTCGCGGTCGCGCACTGCAACCTGGGCGACACCCTCGCTCGCCTCGGCCAAATCTCCGACGCCATCCCGCACTACGAAGCTGCGCTCCGCAGCAAGCCGGCCTACGCCGATGCGCACAACGGTCTCGGTAGCGCGCTCGCCCAAGCCGGTCGGCTCCCCGAGGCCGTTGACCATCTTACCCGGGCGATCGCGCTCGCTCCTGAATTCGCCGAGGCTCGCCAGAATCTCGCGGCGTTGCACAACAACCTCGGCAACGCCCTCGCGCAATTAGGCCGCACGGCGGAAGCGGAACGCGCGCTCACCGAGTCGCTGCGACTCGTTCCGAAGAACGCCAAGGCTCATTTCAATCTCGGCAATCTCCTCGTGCCCCTCGGTCGGTTTGCCGAAGCCCGCACCCACTTTGCCGCGGCGGTGACGCATGACCCGACCTCGATCGAGGCCCGCGGCAACCTAGGCGCCGTTTTGCTCGAGCTCAACCAAGCGGACGCTGCCCGTCGCGAATTCGAAACTCTGACTCAACGAGCCCCGCATCTCGCGACCGCCCACCTCGGCCTTGGCGAGGCTTGGTTTCAACTAGGGCAGCCCGCCTCTGCCCGCGCCGCTTATCAACGTGCCCTCGCGCTCGATCCCGCGCTCACCGCGGCCCAGGCCGCGCTCCAGCGGCTCGACCGCACCGCGCGCCCGTCGCCGTGAATCACATTACGCCGACCGATACGAGCGCCCCGCGCCACCGCGACACGTGGCTGGCTGCCGCCGCCATTATGGCCGTCGGTCTGGCGGCGTATCATAATAGTTTCTACACGCCCTTCGTCTTCGACGATACACTGGCCATCCTGGAAAACCCCACGATCCGCCAGCTCGGCTCCTGGGAGGTGCTCCGCCCACCTGGCGGCCAGGGTCTCACCGTCGAGGGCCGTCCGTTGCTCAATCTTTCCCTTGCACTCAACTACGCCATATCGGGAACCAGCGTCCTAGGGTTTCATGTCGTCAATCTGACGATCCATCTCGGAGCCGCGCTCGCATTGTATGGGTTTACCCGACTCACGCTCTGTCGTCCCGTCGTAAGTGATTCCATCCGACGTCACGCCGCACCGCTTGCCCTCACGATCGCGCTGCTTTGGGTCGTGCATCCGCTGCAAACCGAGTCGGTCACCTACATCATCCAGCGCGCTGAATCGTTGATGGGCCTCTTTTTTCTTGCCGCATTCCACGCCTTTGCGCGCGGCGCCGACGGCGGAGGTCGACCGTGGTTTGTCGCCGCCGTCCTGGCGACTTACTGCGGCGCAGCCACGAAGGAAGTAGCAGCCACGATCCCGCTGCTCATTCTGCTCTACGATCGCGCCTTCTTCGCAGGAAGTTTCCACGGAGCCTGGGCCACGCGCCGCGGCATCTACCTGGCATTGCTCAGCACCTGGCTCCTCAGCGCGGTCCTCGTTGGCGACCGCGGAGGCACTTTTGGGCGGGTGCCGTGGGGCACTTTCGCCCTCACCCAGCTCGATGCCATTGCCCGCTACGTGCAACTCTCGTTTTGGCCGTATCCACTTATCTTCGACTATGGAGTGCAGTGGCGGCTCGACGCCGGCGCTTTGCTCGTCGGCGGCCTCGTCCTGGGCGCGATACTCACCAGCACGCTCGTCGCGCTGCGACGCTGGCCCACCTGGGGGTTTATCGGCGTCTGGTTCCTCGCGCCGCTCTCGCCGACGAGTCTGCTGCCCGGGAATCGGCAGACGATCGCGGAACACCGCATGTATCTCTCGCTCGCGGCGCTTATCGCCGTCGCGGTGATCGCCGTATTCTATTTGTTGCGACACCACCGCGCCTCGCTCCGCGTCGCCGTCGCCGTGCTTATGACCGGCGCGCTGGGCACCCTCACGATTCGGCGCAACGCCGATTACCGCACCGAACTCGCGCTTTACCGCGACACGGCGACCAAGCGCCCCGGCAACGCTTTCGCCCACTACAACCTCGCGAACTCGCTCGCCGCATCCGGCGCCGCGGACGAGGCGATTCCCGCCTACCGAGCCGCCCTCAGCCTCGAGACCGGCATGACCGCCGCACACTACAACCTAGGCAACGCGCTCGTCGCCGCCGATCGCTCCGCCGAAGCCGTGGCGGCGTTTCAGGCCGCGCTTCGCCTCGAACCGAGTCACGTCAACGCCCACTTTAACCTCGGTAACGCTTTGATTCGCCTGGATCGAAAACCGGAGGCCAAGGAGCACCTCGCCACCGCCGCCCGTCTCGCTCCGGTTTGGGTCGCCGCGCACGGTAACCTCGGCGGTGTGCTGCTCGAGCTCGGTGAACTCGCTCCGGCGCAGCTCGCCCTCGAGCGGGCTCTCGCACTCAACCCGTCCGATGCCGTCGTGTATTTCAACCTCGGCCAAGTCCACCGACTCTCCGGACGACCCGACGACGCGCGACGCTGCTTCGAGCGTGCGCTCACTCTCGACCCCGCGTTCGCCGCCGCCCGCGATTGGGTGGACCGCCTGCGTCCAGAAATCGGCGCCCCAACGGCGCCTCGGCCGCCTTGACGCGGGGCGTGGACCACGAAATCTCGCGAGCTCGATGACGAAACCTCGTGTCCGCGCCCGCATCTATCGCGCCACGCCGCAAAATCTGCGACGGCTCGCGGCGGCGTTGCGACGGGGCGAGCTGGTGGCTGTGCCCACTGAGACCGTCTACGGGCTGGCGGCCCACGCGCTCGACTCCCGCGCCTGCGCGAAAATTTTCACCGCCAAAGGGCGCCCCGCCGACGACCCGCTGATCGTGCACATTGGCTCGTGGCGTGAACTCGAAGCGGTCGCCGTGACGAACGATGCCGCCCGCAAGCTGGCCGCGCGTTTCTGGCCGGGACCGCTCACCATGGTGCTGCCCAAGAAAGACGTGGTGCCGGACATCGTCTCTTCCGGGTTGCCGAGCGTCGCCGTGCGGATGCCGCGGCACCCGCTCTTCCGGCGGCTCCAACGCCTCGCGGGCATTCCGCTCGCGGCACCGAGCGCCAACCCGTTTGGCTACGTCAGCCCCACGACTGCGGCTCATGTGCGGGACGGACTGGGAAAGCGGATACAACACATCCTCGACGGCGGGCCGACGAGCATCGGCGTCGAGTCGACCATTGTGGATCTGCGCAACCCAAAGCGCCCGCAACTCCTGCGCCCGGGTGCAATTACGCGCGCTGAACTTGCCCGCACCCTCGACTGCCCGGTGCGCGACGCGTCGAAACGCAAAGCGCGCCCTGCCGTCGCCCAAATCGCGCCCGGCCAGCTCGCCCGCCACTATAGCCCGCGCACGCCCGTCGAATTGCACCGAAAGCTCCCGCGCACCCGCACCTCCGAACGCGCCGCGGATGAGGCCTGGGTATTTTTCCAGGAGCCCCGCGGCCTGGCTGGCACAAACATTTTCTCTCTCAGCGCCCACGGTGAACTCCCCGTCGCTGCACGTCGGCTCTTCAGCGTGCTTCGCGCCCTCGACCTGCGCGGCTTCAGCCGGATCCACGTCGAACTCGCTCCCGGCCACGGCCTCGCGGACGCGATCAACGATCGGCTGCGTCGTGCCGCCGCGCGTTGAGCGTTTCGTGGGGCCCGCGGCCCGCCTGTCCCGCGATGCGTCGAGGCCGATCCACATCCGCTCAAGCGGAGTCGGGGCGATTTTGTTTTCCAAACTAGTCCGCGCTGCGGCCATCGATTTCGTTCACTTGCGGGAGAGATTCCGCCTGAGGGGCGCCATTGCATCGGAAGGTGTAATCCTTTCACTCGACCCATGATTCGCGTTCTCTACGCCGAGGACGACCCGCAGGTCGCCGAGATGGTCCAACTCTTCTTTGGCCAACTCGGGGACAGTTTCCGCCTCGAAATCGTGGATACGGGTCGACGCTGCCTCGAAGCCATGGGCCGTGGCGGCTACGATGTGCTGATGCTCGATTTGATGATGCCGGATCTCGACGGCCTTCAAGTGCTGGGCGAATTGACCGCACGGCGCGACCCGACCCCGGTCGTGATGGTCAGCGGTCAAGGTCAACACGAACTCGCGGTGCGCGCGTTGCGGGCGGGCGCGATGGACTGCATTGACAAGAACTCCGCCGATTTCAGGCGCATCCACGAAATTGTGGAGCGGGTCCACACCCGTCACAAACGCCGCCAGTTTGGCGCCGTAGGCTCCTCCCCGCCCCGCGATCATCGCGTGCTGTTCGTCGATCCTCAGGAGAAAGAGCGCCAGACCGCCGCACAATTTTTTCCCGCGAGCGCGCCTCGACTCAAGTTGACCGCAGGCACGACCGAGATGCTCGAGCGCTTCCTCACCGGCGGACTGGAGTTCGATGCGGTCGTCCTCGGGCCTCACCTGGAGACGATCGAGATGTTCGACGCGTTGCGGCATCTGCGGGCGCGCGACGAAGGTCTACCCGTGATCGTTATTTCGAATTCCGATCACGCCGAGACAACGATCGCCGCCTTCAAGCTCGGCGCGCACGATTATCTTTTCAATGGCCCCGGCTCGCTGACCGAACTCGTGTTCTCGCTAAACAACGCGCTGAAGCGCGCCGATGCCGAGCGCCTCAACGCCCGTCTCACCACGGAGCTCGCCAAGCTCAACCAGTCGCTCGCGCAGCAGGTCGCCGCCCGCACCCAAGAGCTCGAACGCGAAATCGTCGTGCGCCGCGAAGCGGAGAAACGCGCGGAGGACAACGCGGACCGGCTGCAGTCCCTTTCGAATCGCCTCATCCGCGTGCAGGAGGACGAGCGTCGCGCCCTCGCCCAAGAGCTGCACGACCAGATCGGCCAGCTGCTCACGGGCCTGCGCTTTCAACTGGAGGCCGCGCGCGAGGCCGCGCCGAGCCCGCCGTTGGACGAAGGGCTCACTGTAACCAGCGATCTGTTACGCACGGTGCGCGAACTCACGTTGCAATTGCGACCCCGCATGCTCGACGATCTCGGCCTGAAGCCCGCGCTCGAATGGCAGACGAAACTTTTTCAGAGTCAGACCGGCATCACCATTGAGCTTGAGATGGCGTTGCCTGAGAAGCGATTGGGCCCCGAGTTGGAAACGACCGTATTTCGCATGGTGCAGGAGGCGCTGACCAACATCGCCCGGCACGCCGGCGCGACCGCCGCGGTCGTCACCGTCACGGCCGACGACACCGCGTTACAGGTGGAAATCTCCGACCGCGGCCGAGGCTTCGACGCCGCGGCGGCGCTGGCCCGCCGTGACTCGCTCGGTCTGGCCGGAATCGTCGAACGCGTGAAGCTCGCCGGCGGTGAGTTCGAGCTCTACTCGCGGCCGGGCGAAGGGACCCGACTCCACGCCGAATTCAAGTTAACCGCCGCACCGGCGACTTCGCCATGACCACCGTTATTATTGCCGACGATCACGAAATCGTGCGCCGCGGTCTGCGCGGCATCCTCGAGGGTGAAGGCGGCTGCCGCGTGGTCGCGGAGGCCGCCGATGGGCTCACCGCCGCGCAGCTCGTTGAGAAGCACAAGCCGCAGGTGCTCGTCCTCGATCTCAACATGCCGCGATTGCACGGCATCGAAGTATTGCGTCAATCGCGCACCACGAGCCCGCATACGCGCGTCATCGTGCTCTCGATGCACAACGACGAACCCTATGTCATCGAGTCGCTGCGCGGCGGCGCCTCGGCCTACATCTTGAAGGGCTCCGAATCGCAGGAAATTCTTCAGGCGCTGAAAGAGGTGCTCGCCGGCCGGCGCTTTCTCAGCGCGACGCTCTCCGAATGGGCGATCAATGCACTCGTCGCCAAGCCCGCCGACGACGCGGACCCATTGCAGTCACTGACGCAACGCGAACGCATGGTGGTTCAGCTCGCGGCCGAAGGGCACACCAACGCGGAGATTGCGGAGAAACTTTTCATCAGCCCGCGCACCGCGGAAACTCACCGAACGAATCTTCTCCGCAAACTCGGCCTCCAAACCCAGACCGATCTGGTGCGGTTCGCGATTCGCAAGGGATTGATCCAGCCCTGAGCGCCAACGCTGCACGCGGCCGAGGTGGGCCGTGCACTCCGTGCGCGGCTGGTCGACGGAGGCACTCCCAACCGCGCGCGGAGCGGACAGTCCACCAGCGAGTTCGAGACTTTTGCAGCAAGTTTCGCCTTCGATCCCTCGCGGAAAAACGCTCGCCGGTCGCGCGAGCATCGCAGACAATTTGCGCAGTGTAGTTCCGCCACTTCAGCCCCTTCCCTCGAAATTCCGCGTGAGGTTGTCACTTGAGCGCAAGATCACCCTAGGCTTCGCCACCGCGTCGGTCGTGTTGCTGCTCGTGTCCGCCGTGGCGTGGTGGAATGCCTCCCGTTTCCAAGGCACGCATTACTGGGTCGAGCATTCGCGTGAGGTGCTCACGCACCTCGAACAGGCCACGAGCAGCGTGCTCGCGATGCAGTCGAGCGCGCGCGGCTTTGTCCTGACCGGAAGCGATGAAGTGCTGTTGCCCTTTGACGCCGGCGCGCCGCAGCTCGCGCACAACCTCGCGCGCATTCGACAATTGACGTCCGGCAACGCGCGCCAACAAGCGCGGCTTGCCCGGCTCGAGCCCCTGGCGGTGCAGGCACGAGAAATCATGCTCGGTCGGATCGAGGCACGGCGCGCCCGCGGGCTCGATGCGGCGGGCGAGACGGCCGCTTACTTGGACGGCCAACGTGTCGTGGAAGAAATACGGGCGGTGGTGCGAGAGATGGTAGCCGAGGAACGCCGACTGCTCGATGACCGGTTGGATCGCAACAACCAGGCGGGCCGGCTGACGTTTTTCGCGATCGCGGGTGTCACCCTCGTCGCCATCGCGCTCTCGACGGTCGCGGCGATCCTGTTGCGGCGCGACCTCACGAGGCGGCGCCAAGCCGAGACGGCGCTTCAGGAAAGTTTCTCCCGGGTGGAGGACCTTTACAACAACGCGCCGTGCGGCTATCACTCGGTGGATCGCACGGGGTTGGTGCTGGCGATCAACGACACCGCACTCACCTGGCTCGGCTACACGCGCGCCGAGGTTGTCGGGCGCATGAACTTCGCCGACCTCCTCTCTCCCGGCAGCGCGCCCTACTTCCCCGCGAGATTCGAGCACTTTAAATGCGTCGGCGCGGTGCAAAACGTCGAATACGAGTGGCTCCGCAAGGACGGCACCGTGTTTCCCGTGCTACTGAATGCCACGGTGATTTACGACGAAGCCGGCAACTTCCTGGCCAGCCGCGCCACTGTCTTCGACGTCACGCTCCGCAAGCGCGCCGAGGAGGAGCGTGACCGCGTGTTCACGCTGTCCCGCGACCTCCTCTCGATCGCGAAATTCGATGGTTTCTTCACGCGGGTGAATCCGGCCTGGGAGCTCACGCTGGGGTTTACGCCGGAGGAGTTACTAGCCCAGCCGCAGATCGCACACGTGCATCCCGAGGATCGCGCGCGCATGGAGCACCTGCTCAGCCGCCTCATCGCGGGCGAAGATCGCGTCGACCTCGATACTCGCCTCGTCTGTAAGGACGGGTCGTTCCGCTGGGTGCATTGGTCCGCGCGCGCCGCGCCCGCGGAGAAACTGATCTACGCCTCAGCGCGCGACATCACGGATCGCAAACAAGCCGACGAACGGATTCAGCGCCTGCACGCCGATCTCACCGCGCGAGCCGCCCAACTCGAAGCCGCGAACCGGGAGCTGGAGTCCTTCAGTTACTCCGTCTCGCACGACCTGCGCGCGCCGCTCCGCCACATCGACGGTTTCGCGGGCATGCTCTCCAAGAGAGCCGTGGTCGGGCTCGACGACGAATCCCGCCGCTACCTCGCGACGATTTCAAAATCCGCCAAGCAAATGGGCCGGTTGATCGACGACTTGCTGGGATTTTCCCGCATCAGTCGGGTCCCACTGCGGATCGCACCGGTCGACCACCACCGGCTCGTGTCCGAGGTGATCGCAGACGGCCAATATGAAACGGCTCAACGTCCGATCGTGTGGGACCTCACCCCGCTGCCAAAGTGTCCGGCCGATTCCGCCATGCTGCGCCAAGTGTGGGTCAACCTAATCGAAAACGTGGTGAAGTATTCCGGCAAAAAATCAGAGTCACACATCGCGATTGCAGGCCAGGCCGATGTCGCCGCGGGGGAATACGTGTATTCCGTGCGCGACAACGGGGTGGGCTTCAATATGGCCTATGCCGACAAGCTCTTTGGAGTTTTTCAGCGCCTGCACAGTCCCGCCGACTTTGAAGGCACCGGGATAGGGCTGGCCAACGTCCGGCGAATCATCACTCGCCACGGTGGCCGGACCTGGGCCGAGGGGCGGGAGGATGAAGGCGCCGTTTTCTATTTTTCCATTCCATTTCACGTATCCACTGGCCCAGCACAAAGCTGATACCTGATGCCTGCACTCCGCCCCATTCTTCTTGCGGAAGACAATCCCAACGACGTCGAACTGACGTTGTCGGCGCTGCACAGTCTGAATCTGGCGAACGAGATCGTGGTCGTGCACGACGGTGCCGCGGTCCTCGATTTCCTCCTCCGCCGCAAGGCGTTTGCCGGGCGCGTCACCGAGCAGCCCGCTGTCATCCTGCTCGACCTGAAGATGCCGCGCGTAGACGGATTGCAGGCGCTGCGGGCAATCCGGGAAGACCCGACACTGCGCATGCTGCCGATCGTGATCCTGACCTCCTCGCAGGAAGAACGTGATATCGTGGAAGGCTACCAACTCGGCGCGAATGGCTATGTCGTGAAGCCGGTGGACTTCGAACAGTTCATTACAGCCGTGAGCCAGCTCGGCGTCTTCTGGGCCCTCGTCAACGTCTCCCCTCCTTCCGCTCCCCAAGCCGGCGACGCGCCGCCCGCACCCTAATGGCCCAGATTCTTTTGATCGACGACGACGATGTGTTGCGCGGCATCCTCGCCAAGGCGCTGGGCTATGCCGGCCACAGTGTGATTCAAGCCGCCGACGGCCAGCAGGGAGTCGAGCTCGCCCGCGCCGCAGAGATCGATCTGGTGATCACCGACCTCATCATGCCCGTTCAGGAAGGCGTGGAGACCATCGTGCAACTGCGCCGCGAGCGACCTGCCCTACCCATCATCGCCATCTCGGGCGGACTCACGCATTCCAAGACCTACCTGAAAATCGCGGAGAAAATTGGAGCGAAACGCATCCTCGCCAAACCGTTCACGCCGCAAGAATTGCTGGCAACCGTCAACGAAGTGATCGGTGACGCGCCTCCAACTCCTGCGCTTTCCTAGCGTGTCGGGTAACTTCAACTCTTGGGCGCCGGAGCCTGTTGCGCCGCGGGAGTAGCCGGCTCGCCCATGCCCTTGCGAATGAAACCAACGCCGGGGCCGTCAGCGCGAACCTTCACCACTTTCTGGCTCGTCGAATCCTGGCCGATGTAATCGACGGTCGCTGACGCCATGATGGGGAGATATTTCCTGAGGTCCTTGCTCTCGTCCTCCGCACTGGCGTGGATACTCCACAACTCACTCGGCGGCCGCCCCTCGCTC
>JANPIT010000143.1:0-5898 GCA_031425115.1 Opitutaceae bacterium
ACGGGATTGAAAAGAATGAGCGCATCGGGCCGGCAGGAAACCGCGCGGTCGTCCTGCGGATCGTCGAGGCCGGGAACCAGCGCGGTCAATGCGGCGAGGTGTCCGCCGGCCGAACCGCCGGCGCCCGCGATGCGCTGCGGATCGATGCCCAACTCCGCGGCATGCGACCTCACATAGCGCATGGCCGACTTGGCGTCAGCCGCGCAGACCACGGGCGGACCGCGGTCGTCCTTGGGGATGACGCGATATTCCACGCGGATCCCGACCAAGCCACGCGTGGCGAGATACGCGCTCTGTTTGGCGAACTGACCGGGGCTGCCGCCCACCCAGCCGCCGCCGAAAAAAAACACGACCGCGGGGCGCTTATCCGACGCTTTCCAATCGTCCGGCTTCTCGACGAAGAGCTTCAGCCCGCGTTCGCCGACTTGTTTGTAGGTGAGCGTCTCGGTGGCTGCGCGAACGCTGGCGGAGAGACCGAGGCAAAGGAGGAGGAGAACGAGGAGGCGATGTTTCATGGGAGGCAGCGCTGGAACAATGCGAACCAGCAGTGGGGCGACCCAGAAAAAGCCGGGCCCAACGACAACGCGAGACTTGGCCGCTGGACTGGCACGGCGCCCGCCGGCGCGAGCGCGGTCCCGGCGGGTCGGCGTATCAGGCTTCCCGTTTCAGCACGTGAATGCGGGCTTCATGGGTGAACTCCGCTTCACCCTCGGCGAAAAAGGGCGCGAGTTCCGCGTGCAGCCACTCGCGCGCCGTGCCCGCGGGTTCATGGCCCCCGTCCACCACGCGGATGACACTGCTGTGCGTCATGAGATTCTCGACATAGGAGTTCAAGGTGTGGCGCCGTTGATGCGAGAAGGTCTCGCAGAGGATTTCCGCGAAGCCGAACTGGGCCGCGACTTCGGCGGTCAGGGGCTCGCTGTTGCGGGCGACTTTCGGATAGCGCGCCCGGAGCGTATCCTTTCTCCAGCGGTCGAAATCAGGCCGCCCGTCGATGCGGCCCATCGAGCCCGCTTTATAGAGCACCAGCCAGCCGTGCGGACGTAGGACCCGCTGCGCTTCGCGGAGAAATTGTTCGTGATCAAACCAGTGATACGCCGAGCTGACCGCGACGAGGTCGAAGTCTCCGCTGCGAAACGGCAGCGCTTCCGCGTAGCCCTTGCGGTAGTCGATTCTTGGATGCAGGGGCGCCTGGGACAGCATCGCGGACGAGGGATCGATGCCGACGATGGCCGCGGCGTAGGGCAGCAACGCCATCGTGGATTGGCCGGGGCCGCAGCCCACATCCAGCGCGCGACCGACGGGCAAGGCGTCGGCCATCGCGAGGCGCATCGCGCCGAGCACATCCGCGTGCGCGCTGGGCCGGCTCGCCGCATAACGCAGGGCGGCGGTCGGCATCGCGAAGTAGTTCACGATCGGTCGAGCCACAGGATGTTCTGGCGGCGGGCCGTCGAGAGGGGTGGTGGCGTGCTCGCGCGGTGAATTCGTGGACGTCATTCGGTGCGGAAAACAAGGCGCGAGGCGACGCCTTCCAGCAACCCGCGGAGGGTTACATTTGAGTCAAGTTGGGCCGCGTCCCGTGCCGCCGCGCGGGACGGGGAATGTCCTTCCGCACTGTGGCGGTCGCGCTGGCGGCGGGAGCAAACGGCCCACGCGCTCCGCTCGACGCGAGCGCGCCGTTCACCGCGCGTGAAGCGTCGGTTCGATCCGCGAGGGTTTCGCCGACCGCGCCGCGGACACCGTCTGGACAATGGCAGCGAGGCACTCGGCTGAGGGAAATTTCATCATGTAGCCCGCGGCACCCAGCGCCTTGGCGCGATCCATGTCGGCCGGATTCGCCGATGAGGAGATCACGACTACTTTGAGATCACGAATATCGGGCTGAGCGTTGAGCCACGTGAGCAAGTCGAAGCCCGTCAGCTTCGGCATTTTGAGATCGAGCAACAGGAGGCATGGCCATTGCTCGGGCTGGCCGCTGGTCCAGCTATCGATTAGGCGGATGATAACTTCTTTCACGCTCCGGCAGGGCACGATGGGATTGGGGATGCGGGCGCGCTCCAATCGGTCCAGCACCACAAGCCGTTCCTCTTCGTCGTCGTCTACGACCACGATCGGGCGCCGCGTTGAGACAGATAAGACAGCTTCCACGGTGATTCCTCTTAAAGGCCGCGGCGGAGCGACGGCGACTCGTGGCGGGGAGAGGCCCGCTCGCACCCTGGGCGTGCACTGCTCGAACGAGAAGGAGGGAGAAGGTTGGCCATGGCAGGGACAAGCGCAGCTCACGTGTTGGGCGAGCCGGATCTTACTGGGAACCCTACTCGGAACCCTCGCGGCGCGCACGCCGGGAGTAAGCGCAGGGCGTGTCAGGAGCTTCCTGACCGCTGGAGTATTTTCCAAAATACCGTGGCCGCAAAGAGGCACAAAAGGCGCAAAACAGCACACCTTTTCTCCTCTGGGAGTGAGGCATTTTCTTGCGCGTTCTGCGCATTTTTGCGGCTACAGTTTTATTTAATCCGATCCAGCCTCCCGAACCCTGCGAATCAGGTATGAAACCAGCCGACCAGCTTGGCATGCCGGATCAGGTCGACGCGCGTCTTGAGATCCAACTTGTCCATCCCGCGCACTTTGTAGGTCTCGACGGTTTTCACGCTGATATCGATCGCCGCCGCGATTTCCTTCATGCTGTAGCCTTCGGCGATCAACCGCAGCACCTTGGTCTCGCGGTCGCTCAAGTCCGTCCGCGGGCTCGATCCCTGCTCGGGATGGAGAAAGGTGCGGACCAATTCCCCGGCGATCGCCGGGTCCACGTAGACTCCTCCTTCGGCCACCACATGAATCGCGCGCTGCAGCTCATCCGCGGCGGCGCGTTTCAACACGTAGCCCGAGGCGCCCGCTTCCAGTAATTCACGGAGGTAGCCGCGGTCTTCGTGCACACTCAAGGCGAGGATTTTTATCGCAGGATGCGCGGCCTTGATGCGCAGGGCGACCTGCACGCCGTTCAACTTCGGCATCGAGATATCCAGGACCACGACATCCGGCATGACCTCTGGCACCCGCGTCAAGGCCTCCACCCCGTCGGCAGCTTCGCCGACCACGGTCATCGAGGGATCGCCATCGATGAGCGATTTGAGCCCCGCCCGAATCATCGTGTGATCGTCGGCTAGGAAAATACGGAGCTTGTTCATGCTGGAGTTCCCCTATTGGTCAGGCATCCGGGCCCACGGTTGCCGCCGACCTGCGAATAGACGGGCGGCAACGACATGCTGCCCATCATAGGCACCCGTGCATAAAACAGAAGCACGAAACCCCTCGCGGTGGCGACCGTTTGGCTTTTAGTCGGACCATGTCGCTCGAGAATTCCCCGCCCGGCGCCGACGAAAACCTGGAGTTGAGCGGGCGTCACTCTTCCCCGGAGGGTGTGCAGCCCGACGGTGATTTCGACGCGATGGAGATCGACGAAGCGATGCCGCGGCGCTGCTCGCAGATGCTTCCGATCGTAGGGATCGGGGGCTCAGCGGGGAGCATCGTGCCGCTCCAGACGTTTTTCGCCGCGATGCCGCCCGACAGCGGGATGGCGTTTGTGGTGATCCTCCATTTGTCGCCGGACCACGAAAGCAGTCTCACGCACTTGCTGCAGCAGGCGACGACGATGGCGGTGGTGACTGCGGTGGACGGCATCCAGGTGGAACCCAACCACGTGTATGTGATCCCGCCGGGAAAACTTCTTTCCTCCATCGACGGGCACCTGGGGCTGAGCGAACTGAAACACGAGCGGGGTCGGCGCGTCACGGTGGATCTCTTCTTTCGCACCCTGGCGGAGTCGCACGGTTCGCGCGCCACGGCGATTGTGCTTTCCGGCGCGGATGGCGATGGCGCCATCGGCATCAAAGGGATCAAGGAGCACGGCGGTCTCACCGTCGTGCAGGATCCTGACGAGGCGGAGCAGCCCAGCATGCCGCGCGCCGCCATCGAGACCGGCATGGTGGACTGGATTCTGCAAACGGCCGAAATGCCGGCACGGCTCGTCGCGTTTCAGCAGCGGGGGCGGGACCTGGTTTTGCCGCCGGAAAAGGGCTTGCAGCCGGCTCTGCCCGTGCCGCCGACCTCGACCAGTGCCGAAGCGGCGCTGCGCGAGGCGCTGGCCTATCTGCACTCCCAGACCGGGCGCGATTTTTCGTATTACAAGCGGGCCACGATTCTGCGGCGGATCGCGCGCCGCATGCAGATCAACGCGATCGACGACTTGCCCGCGTATCTCGGGTTTCTGCGCAAGGAGTCCGGGGAGGCGACGGCACTCCTGCGGGAGTTGCTCATCAGCGTGACGAATTTCTTCCGCGACCGGGATTCCTTCGCCGCGCTCATCGCCCGGCTGCCGCAGGTGTTCAGTGGCAAGGGCCGCAACGACACGGTCCGCGTCTGGGTGGTCGCGTGTGCGACGGGCGAGGAAGCCTACACGATCGCGATGATCCTCGATGAGCACGCGCGCACGCTGTCGCACCCGCCGAGTATCCACGTTTTCGCGACGGACCTGGCGGATGACGCGGTCCAGACCGCCCGGGACGGGCTCTATCCCGAGACCATCGTCGCCGACGTATCCGAGGAACGGTTGCGCCGGTATTTCATCAAGGGGCACCAGGGTTATCGCGTGCGGCGCGAGATCCGGGAGACGGTGCTTTTCGCGTCCCACGATCTGCTGAAGGACTCGCCATTCTCGCGCCTGGATCTGATCTCGTGCCGCAATCTCCTGATCTATCTCAACCGCGAGGCGCAGGCGCGGGCGTTCGATATCTTCAATTTCGCCCTGCGCACCGATGGCCTGCTTTTTCTGGGCTCCTCGGAGTCGGCCGAGGCCGGCGGCGACGGGTTTGAGGTGGTGGATAAGAAGAACCGGATTTTTGCCTCGCGGGCGGTGACGCGGCTCGGCTACCCGGTGCCGAAGGGCACGGGCACCCTGGCGCGGACGATGAACGCACTGGATCGGGCGCGGGAGAAAGCGGCCCTCGCGGCGCCGGCGCCGGCGGGGTTGAGCCCGCTGCTGGCGCCTCCGCGAAACCCAGACGCGCCCCTCTCCCTTTCGTGGAGCGAGTTGCATCTCCAGTTGGTCGAGCGGGGCGCTCCGCCCTCGGTCCTGATCAACAAGGAGCAGGATATCGTTCATCTTTCCCCCTCGGTGGGCCGTTTCCTGCAATTCAGCGCGGGCGAGCCGACGCGCAATCTCCTGCGCGTGGTGCATCCCGCCATGCGCATCGAGCTCCGCGCCGCGCTCTTCCGGGCGGCGCAGTCCGGCGCCGCGGCGCAGGCGTTCCGCAGCGAGATGGAGCTGGATGGGCAGCGCCGGAGCGTGGAGGTGCGCGTGACACCCGCGGCGGACATCGCGCCGGACTTCTTTCTCGTCGTCTTCGAAACGAACGAAGTGATCGCGCGGACGGAAGGCGCGGCGGAAATCCGACTGGAGCCCGAGCCCCTGGTGCGCCAGCTCGAGCGCGAAATCACGGGATTGAAGTCCAACCTGCGCGATGTCGTGGAGCAGGCGGAGGCCTCGAGCGAGGAGCTCAAGTCCAGCAACGAAGAGCTGCAGGCGATGAACGAGGAAATGCGCTCCGCCACCGAGGAGTTGGAGAGCGGGCGGGAGGAGCTGCAGTCGATCAACGAGGAGCTCACGACTGTAAATCAGGAGCTGAAGCATCGCGTCGACGAGCTGGGCCGGACCAACAGCGATCTCCACAACCTGATTTCGGCGACCGCGATCGCGACGGTCTTCCTCGACCGGGAGCTGCGCATCACGCGCTACACGCCGACCGCGATCACGTTGTTCAATTTGATTCCAACGGATATTGGCCGACCGCTGAGCGATCTCGCCCGCCAGCGTGATTCTTCCCTCATCCAGGAGGATGCGGC
>JANPIT010000144.1:0-9575 GCA_031425115.1 Opitutaceae bacterium
CTCGGCCTCATCGCGAAATCGAGCGACGTGGAAGCGCTCGCGCTGCGCGTGCCGGACAATGGCGGCGTCTACCTCGTGCCCGCGTTCACCGGCCTCGGCGCCCCACACTGGGACGCCACGGCCCGCGGCGCCATCATCGGCCTCACGCGCGGCACCACCGCCGCGCATGTCGCACGCGCCGCGGTGGAGAGCATCGCCCACCAGAGCGCGGACTTGCTGAGCGCGATGGAAGCGGACGCCAAAACGAAGCTCCGCGAACTCCGCGTCGATGGCGGCGCCACCGTGAACAACGCGCTCATGCAATTTCAGAGCGATCTCCTCCGTGTGCCCGTCATCCGCCCGCGTATCACGGAAACCACCGCCCTTGGCGCCGCGTATCTCGCCGGGCTCGCGGTCGGCTTCTGGAAAAACCGCGGCGAAATCGCGGCGCTGTGGCGCGCAGACCAGACCTTCCGTCCCCGCGCACCGCGCGCGACCACGCGCGCCGAGCAACTCACCTGGCGGCGCGCCGTCGAACGCGCGAAAAACTGGGCGCGCTAGCGGGCCACGTGACGCCGCTTTGATTGGCCCCCGCCGCCGATTCTCATTCTCGCGGTTATTTCTCGATGGGCACGCTCGCTCATACCCACTCCGCCAACAAGTCGCGCCCCGCTGCCACCGATAGGCACGCCGCCTCCAACCCACCTTCGTGCACCCGAACAAGTAGCGCGCGATAGCGTGCTAGATGGCGCCCGCTCGGACGTGAGTAACTTCGCGTGTTGTCTCGCGCGCCCGGAGCGCTAGCTTCCGGCACGTCCCGCATGAAGAAGACCGTCCGCTTCGCATTTCCGCTTTGCCTCGCTGCCACGGTTCAATCCGTAGGCATGCTGTCCGCCGCTGAGTCGCAGCCGCCCACCGTCATCGTCTCGCAGCCAGGTAGTAGCCGTCTCGCCCCCAAAACCGATCCTTCCGAGCTCAGTTCGCTGCGCGCCAAGGCCGAGCGAGGCAACGCCATCGCCCAATACAATCTAGGCCTCGCCTACGTCCAGGGCCGCCAGGTCGCCGCCGATCCGATCGAGGCTTATCTTTGGCTCACTCTCGCCGCCGAAGGCGGCAGCACGGGCAAAGCGCTCGAAACCGTCCTCAGTCAGATGACCACCGCGCAGTTGCAGGAAGGCCGGCGCCGACTCGAGGCACTGCGCCGGAGCAACCCGTTTCTCCGCCAAGCTTCACCCGCGCCGGTCGCCAAAACGCCGGCCACCAAGTCCACCCCTGCTCCAGTCGCCAAAGCCTCTGTCTCGCCGGATGGCGCGCCGCCCGCCGGGCCCGCCTCCGACGAGGCTAAGCACCTTTACGAACAGCTCAGCGCTTCCAGCCAGGAAAAGCAGCAGATCTCGGCCGAACTGGCCGCCGCCCAGACTAAAGCGCGCGAAGCCGAGTCGGCCCTCGCCACCCAGACCGCCGCGCTCACCGCCGCCCGCCGCGAACTCACCACGCTCAAGGCGCAGCCCGCCGCCGCTCCCCCCATCGTGCGGACGCCGGACGCCGCCAGCGTCGCAGCTGCCAACGAGGCCGCAGCCGCACTCGAGCGTGAGCGCGCCGCGCGCACCGAGACCCAATCGACTCTCGCGCAAACCCAGGGTCAGCTCGAAGCACTGACGGCGGCGCACGCGACCTTGCAGCGCGACACCGCCGCGCGCCTCGCAGAACTGGAGCGCGCCCAAGCGTCCGCCGTCGAGGTTGCTCAGCGCCTGGCCGACGAGAATAAGCGGCTCACTGCCCAAGCCACTTCCAGCAGCGAACTCGCCGCCAAGTCCGCTCAACTTGAGCGCGAATTGACCGCCGCCCGCGCCGCCGGCGAACAAACGCGCGCCGAACTCGCTCGCACACGCGACCAGCTCACCACGGCCACCGGAGGCCAGTCTACCGCCGGTGAACGCGCGACCAAGCTTGCTACCGATCTCGAGACCACGCGCCGCGACCTCGCTGCGATGACCGCAAAAGCAACCGCCGATTCGACCGCCCACGATCGAGCGCTGGCCGCACTGCAGGAAAAACTCGCTGCCGCCCAGAACGAAGTCGCCACCCGCACCCAAGCCGAAGCAGCCGCGCGACAGACCGCCACCCTGGAAACGACCACGAAGGAAAACGCGCTACGCACGTTGACCGCCGAGAAAGCCGCCCTCACCACGCGACTGGCGACCGCGGAAGCCAAGGCGTTGAGCAACGGCGAAGCGCAACAACGCGCCGCCGCTCTCGCCAACGAGATCGCTTCCGCTCGCACCGCACTCGGGGAGGCCGAGCAGCGCGCCCGCACCGCAGCCCAAGCACTCACCGCCGCGGAGACCGCCGCAAAATCCGCCGCCAGCGAACGCGACTCGTTGGCCAGCCGCGTCACCGCCGCCGAAACCACACGCCGCGAAGCCGCCAGTGCCGCCACGACCGCGGCCGCGCAGGCCACCAGGCTCTCGCGAGATCTCGAGCAAGCCCGCGCCGAGTTGGCCACAGCCAAGAGCAACGAAACTCGCGCGGCTGCGGCTGCGGCAAGCGTCGCGGATTTGACCGCCGCAAAACGCCAACTCGAGACCGACCTCGCCCGCGCCCGCGAGCAATTCACGCAGCTGACCCAAACTCAATCCGCTGCGGCCGCCCGCGCCGCGCAGCTTGCCGCGGAGCTCGAGACCGCGCGCCGCGACGCTGCCACCGCCGCTGCAAAAGCCACCGCCGAAACCGCCGCGCGTGAGCAAACCACGCGCGAACTCGCCGCCGCCAAGGCCGCGGCCACGGAGCTTTCCGCCGCCCGCCAAGCCGACCAAGCCACCGCGGCTCGCACCACGACGGAGCTGAATACGACGCAGCGCCGCCTCGCCGAAACGTCCGCCCAGCTCGCCCAAGAGAAAGACGCCGCCGCCGCGCGTCTCGCACAGGTCAACGCCGCCGCCCTCACCAGCGGCGAGGCCCAAAAACGCGTCGCCACCCTCACCACGGAGCTCGAGAGCGTTCGCCGCGACTTGAAAACCGCGACCGCCAAGGCCGGTGACGTCGATGCTCAGAAGCGCGAGATCGCCGCGTTGCAGGAAAAACTTTCGTCCGACGCCCGATCCCGCGACACCGAAAGCGCAAAGCTCCGCGACGCCGCCAAGACGGCCGAAACTCGTCTGCGCACCTACGAACAGCAGCTCACCGATTCCGACACGGCTGCCAAAACTATTCGCGCCGAACGCGATGCCCTCGCCACCCGTCTCGCCTCTGCCGAAACCGCGCAACGCGGCTCCGGCGCAGAAGCCACCACTCGAATCGCGACCCTCACCACGGAACTCGAGAGCGTCCGACGCGACTTGAAAACCGCGACCACCAAGGCCGGTGAGGTCGATGCCCAGAAGCGCGAGATCGCCGCCCTCCAGTCACAACTCGCATCCGCCGAAAAAACGCGCGAAACCGAAGCCAGCCGGCTTCGCGACGCCGTCAAAGTCGCCCAAGCCGCCGACACCCGCATTCGCACCATTGAAAAACAGCTCAGCGATAGCGATGCGGCCGCCAAATCCGTTCGCGCTGAGCGCGATGCGCTGACGAGCCGTCTCGCCAAGGCGGAGGCCGCGCAGCGTGAGACCGGCAGCGAAGCCGCCACTCGCGCCACCCAGCTTTCGCGAGAACTCGAGGCCGTCCGCGCCGAGCTTGCCGCGTCGGCCAAGACCGAAACCAAGCGGGCCGAGACTGCGGCCGCGACGATCGCAAAACTCACCACCGACCAGCGCCGCCTCGAAGCCGAGTTGGAGGCCACTGCGAGCCAAAAAAAGCAGACCGCCACCGCCCAAGGGACGGCTCAGAAAGAAACCGAAAAACTTCGCGCCGCTCTCGCCACGAGCGAAGCCGCGCGCGCCGAACTCACCCAACGCGCCGACACCACGTCGGCCGAGACCGATAAGCGTCTCCGCAGTCTCCAAACCGAATTCGCTGACACGCAGCGCAAAGTCGCTGCCCTGACCACCGCCCGTGATGAAGGGCAAAACCAGCTTCGTAGCGCCGGCAAGTCTGCACAGGAACTTTCGACCAAGCTCGCCACGGCGACCGCCGCGCGCTCCCAGGCCGAGACTCGCGCTACCCAGCTGGCGGCCGAAAATACCGCGCTCGCGCGGCGGGTCACCGAAGCCGAGGCCACCCTGCGCACGTCGCAGACCGCCGCGCGGGCCACGGTGCCTGCCGCCGAACTCGAAAGTGCCCGCCGTGCGGCCGCCGACACCGAGAAAAAACTCGCGAGCGCCACGCATGAGATCGCGTCCTTACGCGCGCAAGCCACCGCCGCGCGCGAACTGGAAAACCGCGTGCGCGACTTGGAAAAAGAGAAGTCCGCCCTCGCGGCCCGCGCCACCGAAGCAGACGCCGGTCGCGAAGAAGCGGTCCGCGCCGCCGGCGCGCGCGCTGAGACGGAGGGTAAACTCGCGACCGCATTACGCTCATATCAATTACTCACGAAGGAGCGCGATGAACTCGGCGCCCAAGTGAAAGACCTTTCCGCCAAAATCTCGGCGACGACTGCTGCGCTCGCGCAAGCCGAAGCTCGGACTAAGGCAATCGCTGCCACCGTCCCGGCCATCACGCCCGCCGAGATCGACGAATTGCGCGCGCGCGCCTCCGCCGCCGACCGCAACGCCGAGCTCAGTCGCGCGGAGTTGGCCCGCGCGAACGAGGCCCTCGCCGTCGCACGCGCTCAGTCCGCCCCGCCCACCCGCCCCGTCGTGCAGGCTCCCGCAGCCACACCCGCAGTCGCCGTGGTGGCGGCCACCGCGCCTCCGCCGGCCGCGCCCGCACCGCGCCTGCACACGATCGCCCTCGGCGAAACGCTCTCGGCCATCTCCCTGCGCTACTACGGAACATCCCAACGGTGGCCCGAAATCTTGGCCGCGAATCGCGACGTCTTGCGCGACGAGCGCACTTTGATTGCTGGACGAGTCCTGCGGATTCCGTGATTCGTAATGTCCGCATCCCGCCAAAGTTGCGGGTCGCTTCAACCGTTAGTTTAAAATTTCCGTCTTCGATGCCTTCTCGGCGCGTCCAATCGTCCCTCGTTCTTCCCGTCCTGCTCCTGGTGAGCGGATGCGGTTACGTCCATGTCGGCCGGATGCCGGCGCCCGTGACGACGATCGTCGGCGACGACAAGCTGATGAAGGAGAACTCCGATCTGAAGCTGGAGAAGAAAATTCTCCAGCAGGAGCTCGCCCTCACTCGCGCCCAAGGCGATGCGCTGCGCTTCGCGATCGAGAACCGCGCTTCCGACGGTGATACCTCCACGCGCCTCGTCGAAAAACTCAACGAGACTTCGCGCGAGTTGAATCTACTGCGGACCAATTACGCGCAGCTTCAAACCGAGCGGAGCCGCGCTGCCGCGACCATCGGCGAAGCCGCCGCGTTGAAAGCCCGACTCGGCGCCACCGAAGAACAACTCGCGACCTCGCTCCGCAACTACACCCAGCTGCAGGAGGAAGTCGTCAAGCTCCGGACCGACGTCGATCGCACTCGCACGGAGAACGTCGTCCTCGGTGAGCAGGTCAAAACCATCACCGCCCAGAACGAGCAGGCGCAGGTCGCTCTCGCGCAGCTCAACACCGATTTGCTTGCGCAAAAGGATGCCCGCCTCCGCGCCGAGCAGGATGCCGCCACCCTCCGCTCCGAGCTTAAAACCGCCGCGCCAAATTCCTCCGCGCTGGCGCAACAGCGCACCGGCTCCGCGGCCGACGCCCGCTCGCTCGTCGCCGAGCACGCGGCCGAAACCGCCGCATTGAAACAGCAGCTCGACGAATTGCGGACCAAGGTCGGCGTGCTCACCGCCGAGCGCACAGAACTAAAACAACAGCTCGGCGATGCCCCCCGGGCACCTGCGGCCGATCTGGCTAATGTCGAGGCGCGCCTCTCGACCGCGCTGCGCAGCGCGACGCAGTTGCGCGATGAAAACGAGCAGCTCAAAGGCCAGCTCTCGCAGCTAAAAAGCGGAGCGGCGGGTGCAGCCGGCGCGGAAACCCTCCGCGATCAATTGCGCGATGCGCAGGCCCAAGTTTCCTCGCTGGGCGAGGAGAACGCCCGACTCAAGGCGCGCCTGACTACGCCGGTAGCCGCGGCCACTCCGCCGTTGGTCGCGACCCAGGTGATCCTTCCGCCGACGTCCGTCACCACCGGCGCCGTTACCCTCACGCCTCGCCCGAGCAGCGTGAATGCGACGCTGGTCGCGAGTGTTCCCGGCGGTCAACGCACCCTCATCAGCGCTCCCCGTGCCGAAGCCCCCGTTGCTACGCCCGCTGCTGCCTCCAAGCCGGAAGTTGCGGGAGGACGCCTGCACGTCGTGAGCGGCGGTGACACCCTCGCGAAAATTTCGACCCAGTATTACGGCACCCCTGGTCGTTGGGGCGATATTCTCGCCGCGAATCGTGATGTGCTGGGCGAGAGCAACAATCTCGTCGTCGGCCGCACGTTGCGCATCCCGTGATTGTAGCGCGCGAAGTCGCGCGCGGACCGGCTCTTCGGCGGAGTGACCAGAGGAAGAATTGCGCAGCGGGGCGAATCCGCCCTTGATCGCGCGATGCGCCTCGTCCGCGTCACCTTCGCTCTCTTCGCCCCGCTTTTCCTGGCTGGCTGCGGCTATGTCCATTTCGGCCGCCTGCCCACCGCGCCGGCGGCCGGAGGCGATGGGGCGCTGGCGACCGCGTATTCGAATCTCTCCACCGAGCACAAGATCCTCAAACAGGAACTCGCCTTGGCCCGCAAGGAAGGGGACACGCTGCGGATCGCGCTCGAACGCACCGCGGCTGGCGCCGGCAACATCACCGGCACTGCCTCGGCCGACCTGTTGTCCCGGCTCACGGAATCATCGCGAGAACTCGCCACGCTCCGCGCGAGTTACGCCAAACTGCAAACCGAGCGAAGCGGACCCGTTTCCACCGGGGATTCACGCGCGCTCGTCGCCGCCAAGGCAGACCTCGAAGAGAAACTCGCCACGACGTTGCGCCTCCACACGCAACTTCAAGAGGACAACGGCCGCCTCCGCACCGAACTCGAGCGCACGCGCGCGGAAAACCTCGGCCTGAACGAACAGCTCAAGTCCGCCGAGCTCCAAGCCGCGCGCGCCCAAAACACCCTCGCGCAGCTCAACACCGACTTGATCAACCAAAAGGAGGCCCGCACCCGCGCCGAGCAATCCGCCGAGGCCGTCCGCGCACAGCTCCAAACGGTCCTCGCCCACGCCGGCGGCGCGCCAGCCGAGGCCGCGCGGGCCACAACTGCGACCGCGGTGACATCCCTCCAAATCGCCAAGGCCCCGCCCGCCGATTCCTCACCGACCGCTGAGCTGCGAATGAACACCGACCGCCTCCGCGCCGCCACGGCCTCCACCAATCCCGCCGCACAACCGGGCCGGGTGCATGTCGTGCAAGCCGGCGACACCTTGGAAAAACTCGCCCGCCACTATTATGGCGGCCCCGACCGCTGGCGCACGATTTACGACGCCAACACCACGCTCCTCAGTTCCGGCCAGCCGCTCCGCGTCGGCATGCAGCTGCAGATTCCGGCGAATTGATCGGAGACGGCCACGGAGCGTCCCGCCCCGGCCTCACGTTTTTGGCCGGGCATTTTTTTGCCGATACTCACGCAAGATCTTCCACGTATCATCGAGCACCGCATCGGGTCCGACATAACGGCCGCCGCGATAGCTGTCTGAAAGCACCTTTCCCTGAGCATCGACCAGCACCAGGCAGGGAATGCCATCGCCCGCATAGCGGGTGATCTCGCGGGAACTGGCGATGCTCTCGAACGCGAGCGCTGGCCAGGGCATCCGGGCGTCGCGCACATAGGCCATCATCTCGGCGGGTGAGCTGTCGCGATTCACCAGCACGACCTCGAATTCCGGATACAGCGCGCGAATCTTGCCATAGGCATCGATCAACTCCGGAGTGAAAGTCCGGCACGGGCCGCACCAGCTCGCCGAAAAATAGATCGCGAAAAATTTCACTCCGGCCAGCCGCTCAGGCGCGGACCGACGCAGCGCGCCCTGCTCCCACGCCATCAACCGCCCGTAGAGCACGCGCTCCAGCATCGTCCCTGGCACATACTTCGCCGGCGCGCGGGCCACCGGGGGCGCCGTGACGATGGCGGATGGAGCGACGGAAAGTTCCCGGGGCATCGCGGCAACGGGCGCACGGGCCGCCGCGGCGACTTCTTCACGCGGTAAATCCGTGTGCACGGCGAGCACGCGGCCCGCGACGTTGCGATACCGGACTTGCACATAGTCGCCACTGACTTCGATCACCGAGAGCTTCTCGCCGACGCGCAAACTGATCGTGCCGCCCGGCTTCCCGGCATTGAGCACCTCCAGTCGGGCGGGCGCCGACACGGTCACCTCAGCGGGCAGTCCCGCCGTCGCTCGCACCGCCCCGCACAACCCCAGGGCCACGGCGACGATCCACGTTCTCATGGAAACGGGACTGTGACGCGCCGACCGCGAATTCCAAGCGTCAACCAGCACCCGCCACATGGTCTTTTGGTTTGGCTGCGTAACTGTAGGCCAGTCCGCTTGCGGACGCGGTTTGGCGCGCGCAAGCGCGCTGACCTACGGTTCAGGTCTTTGTATAGGCAAAACAAAAGACCATGGCACCCGCCACCCCATGCTTGCCTCCCCCGCCCGCCGCGGCCATCAGCGAACCTCCATGTCCTCGCTTCCCGCTCAGTTTGCCGGCGTCACAGTGCACACCAAGGCCAACGTGTATTTCGACGGTAACGTCGTCAGCCACACCGTGCTGTTTCCCGACGCCTCCAAAAAAACCCTCGGGCTGATTCGCCCCGGCTCTTACCATTTCGGGACGGTCGCTCCCGAGCGGATGGAAATCGTCGCCGGTGAATGCACGGTCGCCGTCGACAATACGACGGGCACCCATCGCTACGTCGCCGGCACTCACTTCGACGTTCCGTCGAACAGCGGGTTCACCATCACGGTGCCGAGCGGCCTCTGCGAATACATCTGCTCGTTCCTCGCCTGAGGCTAAGCCGTAGGAATGCGGTTGAAATGGTGGGGCGCAGACTTGCTGCGCCTTTTCTGGCGAGCCCACGCAAGGGCGCAGCAAGTCTGTTCGGATCGGTGCATCGGATTCACGCACTCGTCCCCGCAGCCAGAGTTTGATTGAGCCCATCTGCGCCGGCGCCCAGCGTCGCGCCCGATGAAGCGTCTGCTCCCCCTGCTGCTCGTCGTCTTGTTCGCCGCCGGTTGCGTGGCACCGATTCCGGTGCCCCCGCCGCCACCGCCCGAGCCGCCGCCGGGGCCTGATGACGGCCTGTTCGCCGAGATCACGACCCCGCGAGGGCTGATCGTGTGCGAGCTGTATTTCACCAGGATGCCGCTGACGGTCGCGAGTTTCGTCGGCCTCGCCGAGGGCACGCTTGGCCCGACGCCGCGCAAACCTTACTTTGACGGCCTGAAGTTCCACCGCGTGGTGCCCGGCTTCGTCATCCAAGGCGGCGACCCCACCGGCACGGGCCGCGGCGGCCCCGGCTACACGTTTCCCGATGAGTTCGCCGGCGGCCTCCGTCACGACCTCCCGGGCGCGCTCTCGATGGCG
>JANPIT010000145.1:0-2125 GCA_031425115.1 Opitutaceae bacterium
CCCCATTCGGCCAAGGCGGCAGCGCCGCCGGCCTCGGCACCGAGCAGTTCGTCGACATGAACATGATTCCTCTTGCCGCCATCGCCCGCGTCGAAGTGCTGAAGGATGGCGCCTCCGCCGTTTACGGCGCCGATGCCGTCGCCGGCGTCGTGAACCTCATCCTCAAAAAGGACATCACCGGTGGCACCGTTAACGTCAGCTACGGCGACTACACCGGCGGTATCACCGCCCCGACATTGCGCGGCTCGCTCGTCACCGGAGTGAAAAACGACAAGACCTCGATCTCGCTCATCGTCGATTGGTTCAAGCGCGACGAGTTTCTCTTCCGCGAGTTGCCGCAGCCCGTGAAACGTCAGCTCCTCCTCGCGAGCAACACCCCCGGCTCCTTCGTGGTGCCGGCCGGCGCCACCGACCCGATCACGGGCCTGCCAATTCCCCCCGGCGCCGCTGCGGCCGCGCGCACCTTCACGGTCAATGCGAACACCGCCGGCCCGAACGCCACGTTCAACCGCCTGCTCCAGACCCAGAACACGTTCGACGCCAATGCTGCCATCCGGCCGCAAACCGACACCACGCGCCACGGCCTCGTTGCCACGGCCCGCCATGCCTTCTCCGAAAAAATCGCCGTCTTCACCGAACTCGGCTGGCAGAAGAACGAGAACCGCGAGGGCCTCTCGCCCGCGCCGATTTCGAATCTCAACACCATCACGCTCCCCGCCACGAACCCGTTCAATCCGTTCGGCGTGACGCTCGTTTCCAACACGACGCAGACGATGTTTTTCCGCTTCCTCGAACTCGGAGACCGCATCACGAAAACGACCAACGAGATGAGCCGCATCGTCGCCGGCGTCGATGGTCAGCTCGCCCGCGGTTGGACGTGGGACGCCGCCGTCACCTGGAACCGCGAGACCTCACACCTCGATCTGAAAAACTTCCCGGGCCAGGCGAACGTCAACGCCGCGCTCGCCGATCCGAATCGCGCCACCGCCCTCAACCTCTTCGCCAACGGCACGACCATCCGCAACAACCCGCAAACCCTCGCCGGCCTCGAAGGCGGCGTCACGCGCGACGCCAAGACCGAGATCACCGCCGTCGACGCCCGCACCACGGGCTCGGCCTTCACGCTGCCCGCCGGCTCTGTCGCCGTCGCGGTCGGCGCCCAGTGGCGCGAAGAACTCTTCCGCGATGTCCGCACCCAGATCCAGCTCTTGAATCAGGGCGCGCCCGTCGCGCCGGCGCGCGGCACCCGCCGCGTGCGCGCCGCCTACGTCGAAGCGTCCGTCCCTCTCACCTCCGCCGCGCAAAAAATCCCCGGCCTCCACTCCCTCGAATTCAACGCCGCGGGCCGGATCGAATCCTTCTCGGACGCCGGCGTGAAAAACACCACCGTCCCGCGCGTCGGCCTTCGCTGGCAGCCCCTCGCCGAGCAGCTCACCTTCCGCGCCTCCTACGGCCGCGGCTTCCGCGCCCCCGCGCGCGCCGAACTTTATCTCCCGCAGACGACCGCCGTCACGTTCAACATCCCCGACCCGCTGCGCTTCGGCCGGCCGGGCGCCGTCGCCAACGATAGCGGCACCGGCCAGCGCCTGGTGGTCTCCGGCGGTAACCCGTTGCTCGCTCCCGAGAAATCGGAGTCCACCAACCTGGGCGTGATGTTCTCCCCGTCGGGCTTCAAGGGCCTCTCGCTCAGCATCGATTTCTACGAGGTGAAAGTGAAGAACCGCATCGGCCAGCCCGCCACGCCCGCGATCATCCTGGCGAATCCACTGCTGTTCCCTGACGCCATCGTGCGCGCCACGCCCACCGCGAGCGACACGGCCAACAATCTGCCCGGCGAACTGCGCGAGATTCGCAGCGTGCTCGGCAATTACGGCAACACCCGCGCGAAGGGCTTCGATTTCGCCGCCGAGTATCGCTTCAACCAAACGCCACTCGGCCGCTTCACCACGCGCGCCGTGGCGACGCTCATCAACTCCCAAGTCATCCGCACGCGGCCTGACCTCCCGACCATCGAGACCGTCGGCCTCTACGAAATCCCCCGCTGGCGCGGCGACGCCTCCGTGCTGTGGACGCGTGAGAAGCTCTCGGCCGCTCTCAACTTCAACTACATTGGCGGCTTCCAGGA
>JANPIT010000146.1:0-7074 GCA_031425115.1 Opitutaceae bacterium
TCGAAATAACGCAGCCGCGCAAAGAGCAATCCACCGTCGCGGCCCGGCACAAGCCCGCCTTCCATCAGCTGCGTGAGAGCGGTGATAGTGGCGGGATTCCAGCTGAGCATATTGTCGGCGAGGCGTCGCTCCGGCGGCGTCTTGTCTTCGCGAAACGCCGCAGTCTTACGCGCCAGCGCCGCGAGGTCGCGCCGCAGCGCGGTCTCCGGAAAGCTCGCGTCCTTGCCGCGTAGATACGCGAGCCAGTCGCTCTCCCGCACCCGCTCGGCGTCGTCCGTTCGCATCGAAAGATACCACAATTCCTGCGCGCCCACATTCCAGGGCTGCGACTGCCAACCATACCAACCATGGGCGCCGTGCATCGTGGGAAACTCCTTTTTGCCGTCGACGGTGCGCGCGTGGGCATTCACCGCTCCGATCATCGCACGCCACGCGTCCGCATATTTCTGATCGCCGGTGACGAGCACCGCGTTGGCGAAGCCGACCATCGCCCGCGGGATGCGGTTGCGGTTTTCGCGGCGGCCATTCACCGGGTTTACTGGCGAAAAACCCCAGCCGTAGGCGTTGCCCCACCATTTCCCCTCCGACCCGCCGATGCGACCATCGCGATGATCGATGTAACTCGGAATCACGCCGCCATTGCGCTTCATCCGCTCCACCCACGCATCCATGTAGTCGACCAACCAGCGCTTGTATTTGGGATCGTTGGACGCGAGGAACGCCGTCGTGGGCAGCGTCGTCGCGACGAGATTGAGGAAGTGGTCGCCTTCCACATCGGTATACTCGCGGTAGTGATCCAGAAACTGCGCGTAGGTGCTCTCGCCATGCTGCGCCACAAACTGGCTCACATCAAACGAGTCACCGACCCAATCGAGCGCAGTCGCCTTGCGCAGCATCGGCCCGCGGCTGCCGTTTTGCATGCTGCGGATCAGTTTCAACTTGGGATCGTAGTTCGGTGCCTCCGACTCCTCGCCCATGTAGAGCCCCGCAAAACGCCGGGCCCGCGCGTTGTGGAGCTCATCTCGAGCGCCCAACGAAAGCCCCATCCGATTGAACAACTGGAGGCCTTCCCCGTGATGCATCCAATCCGACTGCACGATGAACTCCTTGTAATACATACCCTCCCGCGCGATCGGCGTCTCAGTCGTGCGCGCTGCGGTGTATTGTCGGATCAATCCCTCGTGACCGATCGCAAACAGCCGGCGAATTTCGTCGTCCGCCCCGAGCGCGTGCAGTTCAGGCCAGCCGTTAAAATTCTCGAATGCATCATCCGGCCCGTCGTTGGCGCCCCAGCGCACGAAGCACTGCAGGTATCCGCGCGCGTCGAAGTATTTCTCGAAAAACTCCCGGCACGCCGGCACCTGCTCCGCGAGAAGTTGCCGCTGCAACTTGGCCCATTCCGGCGCCGCCATCGGCGAGGCGATCGTAATCGTCGGTGCCGGTTCGGCCGCCCTGCCGGCGACGAGCGCCGCACTCAGCGCCACTACGAGCGAAGCGGTGAGCGTTCTCACGGCGTTTCTTTGATGCGGATCCGCCGATACTCCATCAATCCACGGTCCGCCTCGAGGCCAATCGGGCCCGTCTCCGGCACCTTCAACGCGGCCTCGAGCACTTCGCCGTTACAAGTGCAGTGCGCGACACCGTCCTTCACCACGATCTCGATCTCGTTCCAGTCCTGCGCGCGGTATTTTTTCAGGGTCTTGTATTTGTCGGGGCCCGCGACGAGGTAGTCGCGACACTGGAGCTGAGGCTTGCGAATGAAGATACCACTGTCCGCTTCGGGCGCCGCGCGAAACTCCAGCTTCAAGACGAAGTTCTTCGGAAACTCGCCGGTCGTCCAAATCTTCTGCGCGAGGCGCGGCTCTTTTGGGTGCACGATCAGCACGCCATCCTTGGCCGAGAAACGTCCATCCGAAGCCGCCGTCTTGCCGTCGAAAGCCGTAGCGACTTTCTCGTCGGTCCGCGGGCCATCGCGATAACACCAACCGGAAAGGTCCCGGCCGTTGAAAAGGCTGACGAAACCAGCCTCCAACTTGAAAGTGTCGGCAGCGGAAGCGGGGCAAAACGCCAGTCCCGTGAGGACCAGCGAGGCGAGGAAGGATCGGGGTAGTTTCATGGGATAAATAAAAAGAAGCGGTTAAGGGGAAAACTTTGCCCGTCGCGATATCACCGGGCACGTCGGGCAGCGCGGCTGAATCAGTGGGGTGCGATCACGCTGAGGCGCCCGGCGGTTCAACGCCAACGCGAAAACACACGTCCCACGTCTACTGCCGCTGCCGCGCGCCTGAACCGGCTACCGCTTCCCCGCCATCCGCCACCGCTTCAGCGCCGCGCCCGTCAGCGAACGTGGCTCGCTTTCAATCTCGCTGCGCTGTCCTGCAAAAATCAACTCGCCGCCCTCGCGACCGCCACCGGGACCGAGGTCGATGAGCCAGTCCGCTAGGTTGATCACGTCGATGTTATGCTCGATCACGATCACGGTGTTCCCCTGGTCACGTAGTTTAAAGAGCAGGTCCATCAGCTTCTGAATGTCGACCCAGTGCAGCCCCGTCGTGGGCTCGTCCAAAATATAAAGCGTCGAACCCTGCTGTCGCTTGCTGAGCTCGAGCGAGAGCTTGATGCGCTGCGCCTCGCCGCCCGAGAGCGTGGTCGCCGACTGGCCCAGCTTCAGGTAGCCGAGTCCCACCGCGTCGAGCGTGGTGAGTTTATCGATCACGCGCGGGATATTTCGAAAGAGCCCTGTTGCCTCCCGCACCGTGAGTTCGAGCACATCGGCGATCGATTTGCCGTGGAAAAGAATCTCGAGCGTCTCGCGATTGAAGCGCCGGCCGCTGCAGCTCGGGCACGGCGCGTAAGCGTCGGGCATGAATTGCATGTCGAGCTTGATGGCGCCGTCGCCCTGGCAGCGCTCACAGCGCCCGCCGCGCACGTTGAACGAGAAACGGCTCGGCTTGTAGCCGCGCACTTTGGCGAGTGGCACCTGCGCGTAGAGATCACGCAACAACGGCAACAGATCGACGTAGCTCGCGGGATTCGACCGCGGGCTGCGTCCGATCGGCTCCTGGTCCACCTGCACCAGCTTCTCGAAGAAATCGAGATTCTCGATGTGCCGATGCTTCGCCGGAAGCGTCTTCGCCCCGTTTAGTTTTCGGGCCGCCTGTGTCGCGAGGATGTCGAGCACGAGCGTGCTTTTCCCGGAGCCGCTGACGCCCGTGACACACGTGAGCAAACCCACCGGAAATTTCACGTCGATCCCGCGCAGATTGTTCGCGCGTGCCTCGCGCACGGTGAGGAACGCGCCGTCGGGCGCCTTCGCTTTCGCGTCCCGTCCGACCGAGAGCGTGCGCGCGAGATACGGGCCGGTGCGCGATAGCTTTGCCGACAACTTCATGCAGGCCGCCGGGTCGCCTTGAAACAAAAGTTGTCCGCCTTCCGTGCCCGCTTCCGGTCCGAGTTCGATGATCTCGTCCGCGATGCGCATCGTGTCCTCGTCGTGCTCGACGACCAACACCGTGTTGCCCCGATCGCGCAGCGCGATCAATGTATCGAGCAGCTTTTGATTGTCGTGCGGGTGCAGTCCGATGCTCGGTTCATCAAGGACATAAATCACGCCCACCAAACCCATGCCGAGCTGGGTCGCGAGGCGCACGCGCTGCGCTTCTCCACCGGAGAGCGTGCCGTAATCCCGATTCAGGGTCAGGTAGCTCAGGCCCGTTTCCAGGAGAAAATGCAGGCGTTGTTCGACGCCCGTGACGACCTCGCGCAACGCCACGTTCTCACCGTAACTCGCGACTAGTTCGCGCGCGAAGCGATGGGCATCTCCGACATCCAGCGCCATGAATTCCGGGAAGGTGAGTCCGGCGTTGGCGTGGTGGGGATGCGGCGCCCCAGCCGCGTCCGTTTCCGGCGAGGTCACCGCGGCTCCAGTCACCGCGTGGACCCGCACCGCGCCGCTGCGCGCGTTCAGCCGTGTGCCGTGACACTCCGGACACTCACCGCTCACCATGAACGTCGTGAGACGCGCCTGAAATCCCTCGCTGTCGGTATTGCGAAAACTGTCTTCGATGTCGGCGATGATCCCCGTAAACGGCATCGCCTTCGCCTCGCGCATCCGCCGCATCTTGAAAGCGAACTGTCGCTCACCCGCTCCGAACAACAGGGTGCGGCGCGTTTCTTCCGGCAATTTTTTCCAAGGCACGTCGGGGTCGAACGGCAGTTGCTCGGCGAGCTGCTTGAGCAGCGCGTTGTGCTTGATGATGAGATTTTTTCCGCCGATGCGCCACGGCTTGATCGCGCCTTCGCGCACCGATTTCTCGGGATCGGGAATCACAAGCTCTGGCACGAACTTCAGTTTGCGCCCTATCCCATCGCAGGTCGGGCAGGCACCTTCGCGGTGATTGAAGGAAAAATTACGCGGCGTCAGTTTCTCGAAGACATCGCCGCAGATTTCGCAGGCCAGCGACTGACTCAACGGCAGCTCTCGCCACGACGCCTCGGCATTTTTCTGCGCGAGCACCAACGCGCGATCCTTGCCTTCACGAAACGCAAGCTCCAGCGAATCGGCCAATCGGCTGCGCTGATCCACGGTTGCGACGAGCCGGTCCACCACCAGTTCCACCACGATTTCCTTCACTCCTGCCTTCGCCGGGATGAGATTCGCTTCATCCAGATTACGCACCTCGCCGTCGATTCGCACGCGTTGAAATCCACGCTGCCGCAGCCGCGGCAGTTCGTCGCGGAGCACACTCGCTTTCGCGCGCATGAAGGGCGCGAGGAGCAGCACGCGTTCGCCGGCACACTCCGCGAGCACGCGCTGCACGTTGTCGTCGAGCGAGCGCTGCACCACCCGGCCACCATCCTTCGGACAGGTCTGCTCACCGACGAGCGACCACAGTAATTGCGCATAATCGGCGATTTCAGTGGCCGTAGCGATCGTGCTCCGCGGTCCGCCGGCACCCGTGCGTTGTTCGATCGCGAGAACCGGCGAGAGGCCGTGGATGAAATCGACATCCGGCCGCTTGAGTTGATCGAGGACGGCGCGCGCCGAGGCGCTCAACGACTCAATGTATTTGCGATAGCCCTCCGCGTAAATCGTATCGAAGGCCAGCGACGATTTGCCGGAGCCGCTCGGGCCCGTCACCACGACGAGCTTCCCGCGCGGAATACGCAGCTCGAGATTTTTTAGGTTATGCTCGCGAGCGCCTTTGACGTGGATGTGGGTCGGAACCTGCATGGATCGAATCGGCACCGTTGCGCAAAACGGCAGCGGGTCAAAGCCGCATCCGGACTTTCACTCTTGCTGAGCAGTCGTCCGCCGTTTGTGTTGGCGCGCATAACCCTGTCCGATCACCGCGCGCACGTTTCTCCACTTCCAGCTGCGCGGGTCGGATCGATTGTTCGTTTCCAACCCTCATGAAAGAACCAACGTCCCCTCGTGCTTCGCGGCATTTCGCCCGTGCCACCGCTGCCAGCCTCGCGCTCGGCGTCCTCGTTTCGTCCGCGGGCGCGGTCCAACTCACGTTTGGCGAGCTCAAGGCCAGCTTCGATTCCACGCTCTCGTTTGGCGGCCTCTACCGTCTGAGCGACCCCAGCCCCAATTTCTACGGGACCAGCAATAATTTTAACGGCGTCCCGGGCCGCCAGAACTCCGTCAACACCGACGATGGTAACCTCAACTACGGCAAGGGCTGGGTCTCGCAGGTCGTCAAAGGTAATCACGATCTCGAACTCAAGTTCGGCGATTACGGCGCGTTGATCCGCGGTTATTGGTTTCACGACCTGAAAGCCGATGAGACGCGTCGCACGGCGCTGTCGGCCCAGGCGGAGGATCGCGTGGTGAGTGGAGCCGAGCTCCTCGACATGTATGTCCGCGCGAAATTTACCCTCGCCGGCGGCATGCCGCTTGATCTGCGGATTGGCCGTCAAGTGCTCAGCCTCGGCGAGAGCACGTTTATCCCCAACGGCATCAACGTGGTAAACGCGGTCGATCTCTCCAAATTGCGCGTGCCCGGCGCGGAACTGAAAGAAGCGTTTCTCCCGGTTAATATGGTGAAGGCCTCCATCGGCCTCACGCCGAACATCACCGTCGAACCGTTCTGGCTCCTCGAATTTCGTCGCAATGAGCTGGAGCCGGCCGGCACGTATTTTTCCACCAACGATTTCGCGACGCGCGGCGGCAGCCAGGTGTGGCTGGGCTTCGGTAGCGTGGCCGACCTCGGCAGCACGATCGGCGGCATCTCCCGCGAGCCGGATCGCGACGCGTCCAATTTCAACCAATACGGTGTCGCGACGCGCCTCCTCGCGCCCAACCTCAACAACACCGAGTTCGGTCTCTACTACGCTCGCTACAACAGCCGGTCGCCCGTGATCAGCGCGCGCACCCCGACCACGCCGGTCAACACCGATCTCACGGGTCCGTTGACGGCGGCGTTCATTCGCGGCGGAGTCCCTGCCGCGCAGGCTGGCCCGCAGGCCGCGGTTATTTTTCAGCTGATCGTGCGCTCGCAACTTGCTCCGGCCACGCTGACGCCCGTTGATATCGCCACGTTGCAAAGCGCTCCGATCCAAGCCGCGATCGCGGGTGCCCGCCAGATCGCGCTGCTGACCGCCGCCGCTTCCGGACGCTACTTCACTGACTACGTCGAAGGCCTCAACCTCTTCGGAGCCAGCTTCAATACCTCGCTCGGCGGCAGCGGCATTTCATGGCAGGGCGAAATGTCGCTCAAACAGGACGTCCCATTGCAGGTCGACGACGTGGAACTCCTCTTTGCCGCCCTCTCATCGCTTGCACCCCAGTTCGGCGCCAACAACCAGCTCGGGAACTTCCTCGGCCAATACGGCCGCGAGATCCCGGGTTACCGTCGCCACAACGTGTGGACTGCGCAGTCGACCCTCACGAAGGTCTTCGGCCCCATGCTCGGCGCGCAGCAGTTCACGCTGCTCGGCGAAGTCGGTGGCGTGTGGGTGAATCTCCCGGATAAATCGACGCTGCGCTACGACGGTCCAGGCACCTTCACCTCGGGGTCACAGGCCTCGATGAACGGCGCCGGCTTCCCCACCTTTGTCGCGACCAAT
>JANPIT010000147.1:0-3532 GCA_031425115.1 Opitutaceae bacterium
CATCGCCGAGATGGCGGTGCGGATGAGATCCTTGCCGGCCGGCACGGCGGGCGCGATCGACATCACGGTGAAGACGCCCTTGTCGAGGAGCGCCTTCCAAAACGGATAAACGCGCTCCTTCGAACCCAACACGATCGGCACAGCGGGTGTCTCGCTTTCCCACGTGTCGAGACCGAGCGACTTCAACATCGCGCGATACTTGCGGGTGTTGGACCAGAGTTTTTCCAAGTGCTGCGGCTCGGACTGCATCAACTCGAGCGAAGCCTGCGCGCACGCGGCCTGACTGGGGCTGACAGCGGCCGAAAAGACCGTCTGCTTCGAATTCGTGCGGAGATACTCGATCACCTCGCGCGACGCGGCGACAAAGCCGCCCGTGCTGGCGAGCGACTTCGACATGCTGCCGCAGATGATGTCGACCTTGTCGTTCAGCGCGAAGTGATCGACCGTTCCGCGACCCTGCCGACCGAGGACGCCGAAGCCGTGCGCGTCATCCAGCACCGTGAAACAGTCGCTCTCTTCCGCGATCTCGGAGAGTTCGGGGAGGCGGGCGATGTGGCCCTCCATCGAATACACGCCCTCGATGACGAGCATCTTCGGCGCGTCTGGACTCGTAGCGGCGATGACCTCGCGAAGGTCGTCAGGGTTGTTGTGGGAAAACCGTTCGACGGTCGCCATCGACAAACGGATGCCATCCCACAGGCACGAGTGGATGTTTTTATCCGCGAGGATGACGTCGCCCTTCTGCGCAAATGTCGCGACGCTCGAAAGACACGAAATATATCCGGCGACGCTGATGTGGCACGCCTCACGGTTGAGGAAGGCGGCGAGTTTTTCTTCGAGCTCGAGATGAAACGCCCGCGAGCCGTTCGAGATCCGCGCCCCCGTGGTGCTCGTGCCCCACTTCAACATGGCGGCGCGTCCGGCCTCGATCACCTTGGGATGGAACGAAAGACCAAGGTAATCATTGCTGGACAGCATGATCAGGTCTTTGCCGCCGAGCGTCACCGTGGTGCCCCTTTGGGCCTCCATGGCGTGATAAAAAGGCGCGTATTTCAGCCGCATCTTCGTCGCGTAATCGTCGCGACAGCGCGCAAGGTGCGCCTTTTTGTTCTTGGTGAAGAAGGATAACGCCATGTCTCGTCAAAACGCTGAGCAGCGACCGTGCCTAATGCAAATGCAAAGGCTGGAAACACCCCAGGCGCGCACAGGGAGACTGCTTAGAGCCGAGGTATTTCGCATATCCATTCAGACACTTCGCGCGCGTAATCGCTCCACGATTTAAAACGACGCGCGCGCGCTTCCGCTGCGAGTGCAGCGCGTTCGACGGGCGCGCCTAACAGCCGCGCGATCGCGGCGCCGAGGGTCGGCGAATCGACCGCCGGAAGCGCCACGCAACCGCCACCGCGCGCCGATTCACCGAGCGCGCCGCGGGCAGAGCAGATGCACGGTTTACCATGGGAAAGGCTTTCTATAACCGGCAGGCCGAAGCCCTCCACGAGCGACGGATAAACCGTAAACGTGCAGGCCGCGTAGGCGGCGTCGACGGCCGCATCGCTCACGGCGCCATCGTAACGCAACGGCCGGCCCGCCGCCTGCAGGGCGCGGATGCGCGCGAGGGCAGCCGCACCGGTCTGCGGTTGCGCGAGACCGATCAGGTGCAGCGAAAATTTTTCGCCGCGCGTCCAGAGTTGGTCGCAGGCTTCGAGCAGCGCGTTGTGATTTTTTCGACCTTCGATAGAACCTACACACAGCACGATCGGCGGAGAGGACTTCGGGGATTCCTCACCGATCTGCGCCCGCGCGTGGGCGTCTATCCCCAGTGGGATGGCACGCACGGGTGGAGTCGTGGCCGCGCCGAGCCAGCGCCAATAATCGAGGAGTGCGTCCCGCGAATCTTCCGACACCGCCGCGATGCCGTCGAAGCGGAGCAGCTCAACGAGATAGGGCGGAAAGCGCGCGACCGTTTTGACCGGCGTCAACTCCGGGAACTGCAACGCGATCGCGTCGTGGAAAACTGCGATGCGCGGCCCGCGCGTGGCGGCGAACAGCGAAGGCAGCGCTTGCGCGACGCTGGCCGAAAAAATCTCCGGCACGATCAGCCCCGCGTCAGCCGGCAAAGTCCGCGCGGCGCGACCCATGAGCCGTTGTCCCCCGCTGCGTAGTTTCGCGGTGAGCGGCCACTGCGCGCCGCGTTTCGCCGACGTCTCGTGAGACGCGAGCGTGGCGCGCTCCCATGCTTGCAGCTCGCGCCAAGCGCCGAGATGCGGGTCGTGTGTGATCGCGACGGCGCGATCGCCGAGCGCGCGGTGCAGCGAGCGCGCCACGCGCTGCACGCCCGTGCGCGCCCGCGTGTGGCAGGTGTGCGAAAGGTCGAGCAGCAGCGGGGCGGACATGGCAGCGACTAGGGATTTGGCGGATCGAGCTGCCAGAGGCCAACATTTCGCACGCCGCCAATGCGACGCCAGGGGCCCGGGCACCGGCGAAACGCATCCTTCTCCTCCCAGTCGAAAATCACCGAGCACACCGGCCGACCCACGGCGCGCGCGAGTTCTGCGTAGCGGGTGAAAGCGGGCGCTTCGAGTTGGTCCCAGCGCAGCACGGGGAAATCGCTGTAGTAATAGAACGTGCCGGTGAAGGCGAAGCTCATGACGACGGCGTTCGGCGGTAATTTTTCGCGAGCGAGTTGGACGCCATCCGAGTAAGCCTGCTCGTAGTGCTTCATCAGAAAAACATCGAGACGTGGCGTCCAATAACACGACGCGCCGATCGCCCAAAGCGCGATGACGAGCGCCGCGATGTTGCGGCGTTTTACGGCTGATGGGTGAGGTTTCGTTGCACTGCCGGCCCCGAGTCGTTCGAGCCCTAGCATCGCGGTGATGATTAGCGCAGCGGCCGCCGGCAGGATGAAACGCAGGCACCACCACGTCTCGCGCGAGACTTCGTAGAACGCATAAAAACCGGTCACGACGACGAAGATCCAAGTCAGCGCGAAGAGCGGGCGGGTGCGCATTTCACGTCGGCTCCAAGCAAAAAGCGGCAACGCGAGCACGACCGTGGGCAGGAGCAGCGCGAGCCATTTGGCGAAATGCACCGTAGTGGGAATTCCATACGACCAAGCGAAGGCGGCGAAAACGTCGCCGTAGCCGGATCGCCCCGCGCCGCCGTAGACCGTGTGATTATAGTAGCCAAGCCACAGCGCGCCGGGGAAACCGCCGAGCACGAAGAGGCCGAGTTTTTTTGCGTCGAGCCCGAGCAATGCGAGCAGCGCGGGGGCGATCAGCAGATTGGTGGGACGAACCAGCACGGCCATGGCGAACGCGCCACCCGCCGCGAGCGCCCACGTGCGCGAGTGACGCGCGCGCAGGGCAGTGAACAGCGAGGCGAGGGTCCACGTCGTCGCGAGGGTGTCGCTCAGCGGTTGCACCGAGTTAAAGATGAAGACGGGAAACGCCGCGAGGGTCGTTGCTCCCGCCGCCGCGAGTGGCACCGATACGCCGGCTTCGCGCGCGACGAGATAACACAGCCAAATCGC
>JANPIT010000148.1:0-21832 GCA_031425115.1 Opitutaceae bacterium
ACCCGATTACACCCTGCGGCTTGGCCGGCTCGAGGTGAATCTCGGGCGCTACGACGAAGCGCGCGGCCATTTCGAACGTTATCTGCGCGACGACCCCAAGGCCGCGGATGTCATGTTGGAACTGGCGAGGCTGCTCGTAGACCTGAATCGCTTCTCCGACGCGGAAAGTTGGTTTCGCCGCGCCGCCCTCGAGCGCCCGGCGGATCTCACGATTCGCCGGCACATTGCCGACGTCCTTGTGCTGCAGGGCCAGCACGACGCCGCGCTCGCCATCTTCGCGGATCTAGCCCGGCAATCGCCCACCGAAGAGATCATTGAGCCCTACGTGCGGCTCGCAGAATCCCTCGGCCGCTACGGCGAGCTCGTGCGCGGTATCCGGATACGAATCGAACAGGCGCCCACGCCAAAAGCCGGCGACTATCTCATGTTGGCCTACGGATTCGAAGTGGCTGACGAGCCCGCGCAACGCCGGGCCGCGCTCGAAGAGGGATTGCGCCGGCTGCCGGAAAACGACGAGTTGCGCCTCCAACTCGCCAGCGCGCACGCCGCCGACAAGGACTTCAAAAGCGCGCAGACGATCGTCGCGGCCCACTCGCGCCTGCGGGAAGAACCGGCCGCCGCCGATCTGTATATGGAATTGATGCGGCGCAACGGCGACGTTGCCGCCGAACGCCGTTTCCTGGCCGACCCGCTGCCCGACGCCGTGACGCGCGACGAGAGTGTGCGCGAGCGCATCGCTCGCGCGCGCGAGGCGATGGGCGAGCTGGCCGAAGCAGAACGAATCTGGCGGGAGCTGCTGGCCGAGCGGCCCGGCGATCCGGATCGCACCTCCGAGCTCGCGCGCGTGTTGGTGCGCCGCGGAAAAGCGCGCGATGCCCTTGCCCTGATCGAGCCGTTGCTGCGCAACCCTACCGCAGCATCATGGCGCCTCGCCGCCGATCTTGCGTTATCCGCCGGCGACGCCAGCGCGGCCGAGAAATATCAACTCGCCTTCCTCGCGGCCACGCGGGCGGCCCCCGCCACCGACTGGAGCACACTGGGCGACATCCGACTGTCGCGGGGCGATCGCACCGGCGCGAAACGCGCCTACGCCGAGGCACTCCGGCGGATGCATGGGCAAATCGCGCCCAAGGTTTCTGCGCCATGAAGTGGGCGTTGCCGATCGTCTTCGCCGTGGGCCTCGGGCTCACCGCCCGCGCGGCCGAGTCGCTCGGGTTCATGCCGGATGCCGACGTGCTGACCCGCGCAGAGACGCTCTCGATTGATGAAAATCGGCAGCTCGTCTATCTCTACGCGCGCCTCAACAAGCCCAAGGTCGCCGAGAAAATCGCCCAGCAGATTCTCGCCAAAACTCCAGGCGATCGCCAGGTGCTGCTCGTGCTGGCGTCCATGTATGTGGAGCAGAAGGACCCGCAGGCGACTTTGGAAATCGCGCGGCGTTATCTGAAGTTTTATCCCGGGGATCACCAAGGCCGTTATTTTCTCGGCGCCGGCCACTACCTCGCGCGCGAATACGCCGAGGCCAACCGCGTGCTGCGCCAGCTCAAGCTCGAGCAGTTCGCCCAGCGCAAATATCCCTACGAAACGGATCTCGCCGCCTCCGCGTATGCCGCCGGCGACTGGTATCGCGCGATGCTTTCCTATCAGGAATTGCTGCGACATCACGCTCTGGGCGACGAGCTGCGCGACGAGGTGCGCCGCGTGCTCGACGGACTCTACCGTGAGCACCTGCCACGCTGGGAAGCGTCCGTCGCGCAGACGAAACTGAAGAACGCCGAGGTGTGGCGCTACGGTGCGCTGAACGGCCAACACATCAGCGATCGCCACTGGCTCGAAACCCGCATTGCACAGGACGACGTGGAACTCGACGCCGCGCCAGGGCTCAAACCCACGCGCGCCGATCGTTCAGAAATCGTCGCGACGCTCACCACGACCTACGACCGGCGCTGGCAGACCGACGCGTGGTTGGGAGTTTCCCGGCACGGCTTGTTAGCAGGCGGCCGCGTGCGCGTGCGGCTGGCCAAGGAACGCGACGTGAGCCTCGATGTTTCGTTCGCCGAGCGCTCGACGGAAAGCCTCGCCCTCGAAGCCCTCGATGGTCGACAACACCGCGCCTCGATCGGAGTGAATTGGTTGATCGAGGCGGATCTGTCGCTCGTCGCCCGGCTCGCCGCGCGCGAGGTCGAGATCGATTCCGTGCGGCTCGGTCGCGGCACAGGGCTCGATATCAACCTCGACCAAACCCTCTGGCGCCAGGGCCCGCGAATCACCGCCGGCTACCGCGGCTCTATCGCGTCGTTCTCACCCGTCGACCCCACGCTGCTCGATCCTGCCTTGGTCGCACCGCTGGCGGATCCGGCCGGTGGACTCGCCGCCCAGCAAGCGATCCTCGCGAACTTGGTGAGTCGTCGCATCAATCGCCACGGCACCGGCCTTCTCATCACCGATCACCTGGCCGACGCGTGGTTCTACCGGCTGAGTGCGGGCGTCGACTATGATTTTGAACTGGCTTCCGTCGGGTGGAACGCGGGTTGGGCGCTCACCTTCCGCCCGAGAAAGAGCCTCGAATTCACTGCCGAGGCCGCTTACACGTCGAGCGCCACCGCCAGCAACGCCGGTTCGTCCGCCACTCTTGTCAACTTCTTCGTCCGCGCCCACTACTGATATCTTCGTCATGTCTCTCGCCATGCATCGTCTCCTTGCCGCTTGCGTTCTCCTGTTCACCGCGGGTTGCGCCACGGTCGTCCATCACGGCGGCCCGACCCGCAATGTCATCACCGTGGAGCGGCTGCTCCTGCCGCCCTTCGTCAACGCGACCGATGACGAGCACGCGAGCCGCGCCCTGACTGAGATGACGGGCAGCGCGCTCGTGGAAGCCGGCATTTCGCTCTTCCAAACGGAGGAGCTGCTCATCAAGTCCGCCGCGGACAAGGCGCAGGGCGCAGACGGCCGCTACGCCGAGCTTGCGCGCACCGTGAGCGCCACCCATCTGCTGATCGGCACCGTGCACGAGTATCGCTACAAGACGGACCTCGATGGCGATCCGGCCGTGGGCATTACCCTCCGCCTCGTCGATGCCGCCACCGGCCAGACGCTGTGGCAGGGCACGAGTGGGAATGTGGGTTACGCGTTCGCCTCGGTCACTTCCGCGGGGCGCAAAGCGGTCCGCACGCTGGTGCAGGAACTACCCGTATCCGGAAACCGGTTGCGCCGCGGTAGCGGAAACGCCCGTTGAGCGGGCTGGTTTCCTGCCGCTCGCTATGACTTGGCGCGATTCCCTCCGCCCGAAATCCATCCTCGTCGACGCCCTCCTGATCGGGGCGATCGTCGTCGGCGCCAATTTCCTTTTTGACCGCGGCCACCTCGGGTGGACGGAACTCAATCCCTCGCCCTACCTCCTGCTGCCGCTGCTGCTCGGCGGCCGCTATGGTTTCGTCGTCGGCCTTTTGGCCGGCATTCTGACTTCGTTACTCGTGGCCACGGCGCAATGGCTGGGCGGCGCTGCTTCGGTGCGCGCCGCGCTCGCCGCGGAACCGTTTCTCCACACTGGCTTCCTCTTCGCCGGCGGCCTGTGCGGCGAGCTGTTCGGTTGGTTTCGCCGCGACCGGGCGCAATCCGAGGCGCAGCTCGACAAACTGCAGACTTCCGTGCGCCGCCTCGATGCCGACGTGCGCTACCTGCGCGGCGTTAAGGATGAGTTGGATCGCACCGTCGCCGCGCGCGATGGCGAAGTGAGCACGCTCGATGCCGAACTCCGCCGGCTCTACGCGAGCACGAGTGAAGATTTGCCCTCGGCCGTCCTGCATTTTCTCAAACGACAGGTCCGGCTCGCCGACGCTGCGCTCTACGCCGTCACGGAAGACGGCGCGCCCCTGCGCCGGCTCGCGGTCGTGGGCCAGGAGGCAAACCTCCCTCCCGTCCTCGGCCGGTCCGACAGCACCGTGGCCCGCCTCGCCTTGGAGCGCGTTTCGCTCGTGACCCTGCCCGCGTTGCTGCAACAGCGCGAGCCGGAGCCAGGCGAACGCGTGCTGCTGGCGGCCCCGCTGGGCGATGCGCAGGGCCGCATCCGGGCGCTCCTCGTCGTCACCGGCATGCCGTTCATCACCTTCACGCCGCAAACGGTAAACGTCATCGCGATGGTTTGCGACTGGGCAGGCGAGGTGCTGGATCTGGCCACCGGCGCCGCCGGCCGCTATCGCGTCGTCAGCGCACGCGAGAATCAGCGGGTTTTCACGCGCGAGCATTTTCTCCACCTGCTGCATCTCGCTCTCGAGGCGTATCAACGCCACCGGTTGCCGTCATCCGTCGTCGTCTTCGAATTGCCCGGCGCGGCCCTTGAGCTCCAAGGCCGCTTCGAACAGGTGCTGCTCGGGGCGGCGCGCGCGGGCGACTACGCGGCGGAGTTGGGCCGGCCGCATCCGCATTTGGCGGTCCTGCTGCCATTGGTCGGCGAGCGCGGCGCCGCGATTTTCACGGAGCGCTGCCGGCAATTCCTGCGGCAGAGCGGCCCGTGGCCCGTCGAAGCAATCATCCGCCGCATCGAGTTTGGTCGCGCCGAAGACGTCCCTCAATTGATGGCGGAAATCGACGCGGCCCCGGAGATCGTCTCGCGATGAAACGCGTGCGCTGGCTCGCGTTGATCGTGGGCGCTGCGCTGCACGCGCTGGCGCTCTTCTGGCTCTGGCGCACCTCCGGCATCGCGCTCGTTTTGCTGGCGCACCTCGTGGGTTCTGCCGCGTGGGGTTACGGCACCGCCCCCCTGCTGCCGCTCCCGCTCGGCCGCGCGTGGTGGCTGCCGGCCATCTGCGCCCTGGTTTTTCCCGGCGCCGGACTGCTGACCTCGCTCATTCTCCTCTCAATTTTGCGCGCACCACCGCGGGAGCATAACGAGCAACGCTACTTGGTGTGGAACGAGCAACCGACCGGCGAATGGGCCGACGCGCTCCCGGCCGGGTCCACTGGCCAGTCCATTATCGAAATTCTCCAAAGCCCCCGCACCCAGTTGCGCCGCAACGCCGTCCTCGCGCTGCGCGAGCTCGATCCCCAGATGGCCATCCCGCTGCTCCGAAAAGGCCTGCAGGACAGCGACGAGCAGGTGCGCATCTACGCGCAAAATATCCTGAGCGGCATGCTCGAGCGGTTCGAAGGCGGCATCAAGGAGCTCGAGCAACAGCTCGGCGCGAACCCCGACGCTGCCCTGCCCGCGCGCCGGCTGGCGGAGCAATTCTTCGAGCTCGTTTACCTCGACGTCGCAGGCGACGACGAGACCGCGGCGCACTACCTCGTCAAGGCGCTCGCATTGCTGGACCGCGCCGCGGTCGCCGCGCCCCAGGATCGCGAGATTCCGCTGCTTGGCCTCAAATACGCGCTCCGGGCGCGCGATGCCGCGACGGCCCGCCGCTGGAGCACGCGCATCGCGCCCGAGCATTTCGATTCCCAGCACGTGCTGCCGTGGCGGATGGAACTCGCCTTTCTCGAGGGCGACTGGGCCGGCCTGCGCGCGCTCTTCGGCGCCTTTGCCCAGGGCCGCTACTTCAATCCGCGGATCGACGAGGTCGCCAAATTCTGGGGCGCCGGGCCCGTCACCGCCAAATGAATACGGCTGCCACGCCTCCCCCCTCCCCCGCGCCGGCCGCACGGTTGGCGGACGTGTGCCTGATCCTGGAAGGCACCTACCCCTATGTGCAGGGCGGCGTTTCCTCCTGGGTGCACCAGATTGTCACCGAGCTTTCCGAGGTGACGTTCGCGCTATTCTTCCTCGGCAGCAATCGGGAGCAGACGGTGAAAAAGCGCTACACGCCGCCGCCCAACGTGATCTCGCTCACGGAAGTTTTCCTCTTTGAGCGTCTGCCCCCGGAGGAAATGGTGCCCCAGCGACTGCCGGCGGCAGAGCGGGCGGCGTTCTACACCGCGCTCCGGACCTTCTACCTCGCGCCGGCGCAACGCGATCCCATGGGCGCTTTCTGGGCGGTGATCGATGCGCTCGATGCGATCGAGCAGCGGGGCCGGCGCGTCACCTTCGGAAATCTCCTGCGCGACGAAGAGGCTTGGGGGCTGCTGACCGAGGCGTGCCAACGCTTCGCGCCCGACGAGTCGTTCATCGATTTCTTCTGGGCCGTGCGTTTCGTGCACCTGCCGGTCTGGACGGCGCTGCTGGCGCGCCGCCAAATCCCCGCGGCTCGCCTCTACCACAGCGTCTCCACCGGCTACGCTGGTCTGCTGGGGGCGATCGCCGCGCGGCACCAGGGAGTGCCGTATCTGATAACTGAACACGGCATCTACACGAAGGAACGCATCGCGGAGATCAGCCAGGCGACGTGGATCTACGACCCGCCGAGCCGGTATTTCGACGTGGGCGAAGGCATGGGAGCATTCAAGCAGCTCTGGATCGATCTCTTCATGTTTCTCGGCGAGGTCTCCTATGCCGGCGCGGAGCGGATCGTGTCGCTGTTCGAGGGAAACACCTATCTGCAGATCGAGTTTGGGGCTGAGGCGCGCCGCCTCGAAGTGATCCCCAACGGCATCGACCCCGCGAAATTCGACGCCGCCTGCACGCAACGCCGGACGCGACTCACGGCCGGGCTCGGCCCGGAAATCGTCGTCGGATTTATCGGGCGCGTGGTGCCGATCAAAGATGTGAAAACGTTGATCCGCGCCGCTCGCACCATCGTGGCACGCGAGCCCCGCGCGATTTTTCATATCATCGGCCCGACGGAGGAAGACCCGGATTACTTCGATGAGTGCAAGCAGATGGTGTCGCTGATGGGCCTGGAAAAAAAGGTGCTCTTCCTTGGACCGCAGAACGTCCGCGAAATTCTCTCCGGCCTCGATGTCTGCCTTCTCACCTCCATCAGCGAGGGCTTGCCACTCATCATCCTCGAGGCCTTCGCGGCCGGTGTGCCGTGCGTCGCGACCGATGTCGGCGCCTGCCGCGAGCTGATTTTCGGCCGCACCCTCGAAGACAAGGCGATCGGCCGGGCGGGTTTGCTCACGAAAATCTGTTCGCCGCTCGATACGGCAGACGCCGTGCTACGCGTCGTGTCGTCGGCCGAGAACCTGCTTACCATGGGCCAGGCGGGGCGCACGCGCGCGGAGCGCCACTACCGCCAAACCGAGATCATGGGCAAGTATCGCACGTTCTACACCGATCACGCGTGGGCCGACGCCATCCGCGGCGCGAACACTCCACCCGCGAAACCCGCGCCGCCGCGGCCACTCTCCCCCACCTGACCATGGCTGGCATCGGTTTCCGTCTTACCAAGCTCATGCAGAACCGCACCTTTGCGGGCGGCCTGCAGGCGTATGGCTATGCGGCGTTGATCGGCAGTGGGCCCTGGGTCCTCTCGATGGTGACCCTCGCCTTGCTCGGCCTCGTGCTGGCGCAGGCGGGCAACGCAAAACAACTCGATATGTTCTTCGTCGCCGTGACGCATATCTGCGCGTTCTCGCTCGTGGCCACCGGACCGCTGCAATTGCTGCTGTCGCGCTACGCCGCAGACTGCATTTACGCGAAACAGCCCGAGAAAGTGTTTCCCTCCCTGATTGGCGGGCTCGCGGTGGTGCTCGGCGGAAGCGGGATTCTCGGGCTGATTTTTTTTATTGGCTTCGTGCCCGCGCCGCCCGCGTTTCAAATCGCCTCGGCCGGCGTGCTCATGGTCATTTCCGCGATCTGGATCGGCGCTGTTTATATCACGGCCGTGCGCGACTACGGGGCCGTGCTCCGCTGTTTTGGGATCGGCTATGCGGTGAGCTTTGGCGCGGCGTGGCTGCTCAGTCCCCTTTTCGGCATTTCCGGCATCATGGTAGGCTTTCTCATCGGGCAAGTCGTGCTGCTGCTGGCCATCATCCACGTGATTTACCGGGAATTCGGCGCCGCGATCATACCCAGTTTCGCCTTCCTCGGTTATTTCAAACGCCACCGCGCGCTCGCCGGCTGCGGACTCGTCTACAATCTCGGCATCTGGATCGACAAACCGCTCCACTGGTGGCTCTCGCCGCACTCATACCAAGTCTCCGGCGCACTCCACGCCTCGCCGCTCTACGATCAAGCCGTGTTCCTCAGCTTCCTGTCCGTCGCGCCCGGCATGGCGGTTTTCCTGCTCACGCTCGAAACGACTTTCGCGGGCCGCTACACTGAATTCTTCCGACTCGTCATCGAAAAGGGCACGCTGCGCGAGATCCTCCATACCAAGGGGGAAATGGTGGATGCGATTCGCGATGGCCTCTCCCGCCTCGTGAAATTCCAAGGCGCCGTGACGCTCGCCCTCATCGTCGGTGCGGAGCGGCTGCTCACGAATCTGGGCCTCGGTGCGGTGCAGACGCTCGTGTTCCAAGTGACGCTCCTCGGCGTGTGTCTCCTGGTTCTCTTCCTCGCGTTGCTGACGGTGCTCTTCTATCTCGATCGGATCCAGGCCGCGCTCGCATGCTGCGGCGCGTTCGCAGTCGTGAATCTTGTCGTCACCGTCGCGGGCCTCATGGCCGACGAACGCTGGTATGGCCTCGGTTTCACCGCGGCCGCCGCGGCGGCGACCGTGCTCGCCGGGGGCTTCGTGAATCGCGCGATGCGGCGCTTGGAATACGAGACGTTCACGTCTCAGCCTATCTATCCTTGATGCACTTCGCGGTGCATCGCAGTGTTTTTTCAGCTCAGACCCTCTCATCCTAATATCCTACCATCTCCATGTGCGGCATCGTTGGCTACGTCGGTAAACAAAAAGCAGCTCCATTGATCATCGAGGGCCTGAAACGGCTCGAGTATCGCGGCTACGACTCCGCCGGTGTGGCGGTGATGCAAAACGGGCGGTTCGAGATCGCCAAGAAAATCGGGCGCGTGGCCAACCTCGAAATCGAGGCGGCTCAGCACAAGCTCACCGGCACCTACGGCATCGGCCACACGCGCTGGGCTACCCATGGCGGTGTGACGGATGCCAATGCGCACCCGCATCTGAGCAGCGACGGCCAGATTGTGATGATCCACAACGGCGTCATCGAGAACTACTCGAAGATCAAAAAATTCCTGCTGGAACGTAATTTCACGTTCAAGTCGGAGACCGACACCGAGGTCCTCTGCAACCTGATCGCCTATCATTATGCGAAAGAGCCCGCCGCCGCCAACGGCGACAGTCGCTTCGTCGAGTGCGTGCGGAAGACGCTGCGTCATGTCGAGGGCACCTATGGCATCGTGGTGATGGCGCTCGATCTACCCGGCGAACTGGTGACCGCGCGCAAGGGGTCTCCGTTGATCCTCGGCCTCGGTGACGGCGAAAGCCTCGTGGCGAGCGATGTCTCTGCCATCGTCAGCCGCACTCAGAGCGTCGTTTATCTCAAGGACGGCGAGATCGCACACCTCACGCCGAAAACGTTCGCGATCACCACGCTCACCTCGGAGTCGGTCAATGCCGTCGTCGACAAAGTGACTTGGTCCATCACCGACGCGGAGATGGGCAACTACTCGCATTTCATGGAAAAGGAAATTTTCGAGCAGCCCACGGCCCTCGAAAACGCCATGCGCGGCCGCTTCTCCGAAGACGGCAGCACCGCCCAGTTTGGTGGGCTGAATATTTCGCCGAACGAGTTTCGCGGCATCGAGCGTTTCATGTTTTGCGCCTGCGGCACCGCCCTGCACGCGTGCATGGTCACCGAGCATTTGATCGAGCGCTTCGCCCGGATTCCCGTCGAGTGCGACTACGCCTCCGAGTTCCGCTACCGGAATTCCCCGCTGTTTCGCAACACGCTGTTCTTCGTGATGAGTCAGTCCGGCGAAACGATCGACACGCTCGCAGCGCTGCGGGAGGCCAAGCGCAAAGGCTACAAGGTGCTCGCGATTAATAATGTGGTCGGGTCGACCATCGCCCGTGAAGCCGACGGCGGCATCTACCAACACGTCGGCCCGGAAGTCGGCGTGGCGTCCACCAAGGCCTTCACTTCCCAGCTGCTGATCGGTGCGATGTTGGCACTCTACATCGGCCGCATGCGCGACCTCAGTTTCGGCGCGGGCGTCCGCTACGTGACCGCGCTGAAAGGCGCCCCGGACCTCGTGCGCAAAGCACTCGAGCAAGCGCCCCACATCAAGGAGATCGCCAAGCGCTACGCCCATCACACCGACATGTTGTTTCTCGGCCGGCTCGCGCTTTTCCCCATCGCACTCGAGGGCGCGTTGAAGTTGAAGGAGATCTCCTACATCCACGCCGAGGGTTATCCGGCGGCGGACATGAAGCACGGACCCATCGCCCTCATCAGCGAACAATGCCCGAGCGTGTTTCTGGCTCCCAGCGGCGAGATCCTGAACAAGATCGTTTCGTCGATGCAGGAGATCAAGGCGCGCAAGGGCCCGATCATCGCCATCATCACCGAGGGCGTGGAGCTGCCGGAAGGCTTGGCGGATGAGGTCATTGTGATTCCCGACTGTCATGAAGCCGTGTTGCCGATCGTGGCGTCGATCCCGGTGCAGTTGTTGAGCTACTACATCGCCGTCGAGCGCAAGTGCGACGTCGACAAGCCGCGCAACCTCGCGAAATCGGTCACGGTTGAGTAACGGCCGTAGATCGCCTCATCTTTAATCACTTCGCACCGCCGTCGCATGGCGCATGGCGCGCGGTGCGCGGTGCGCGCGTCAGGAGTTTCAGCGGGGCGCAGCAGGGGTTATTCCCATACGACAACCAGCCAGATCCCTTTTTGACTTGCTGAGCGCTTCCGGAGATACCTAAGCCTGCTCCTTTTGCCTCCGCGGTTTGCGCGTCGCTCGATGGGTTTGATTATGTCCGCCCTCCCATCGTTTCCCGCTGCTAACTTGTTCGATCCTGCGCTCCGCTGCCGGCAATTCCCCGCACTCCGTCGGAGTCGCTCACGGGTGAGGGAAAGTAAATTTCAGGTCGCTGCTGCGGCGATGGGCCTCGAGTGACTGACGATTTTTCCACGGAGCTGCGCACAGAGCTGCTCGACGATTTCTATGCAGAGTGCGATGAGCAGCTCTCGCTCGTGCGAGAGCAGCTCCTGCTACTCGAGGCCTCGTTTGCCGCCTCCGCGAGCAACCCCGCGGCCCTCGAGAGTCTCTACCGCGGCGTTCACTCCTTCAAAGGCAACGCCGCCATCGTGGGCCTCGGCTCCGCCGAGACACTCGCGCACGCCGTCGAGGGGTTGCTCGGGAGCCTCACCCGCGGCGAGTCCGACGTCAGCGCCGCGACGTTGGATCTTGTCGCGCGGGCGGCCCATAGTCTCGAACAGATCGTCACCGCGTTTCGACTGAAGCACCCGGCGCCCGACATCACGGCGCTGCTAGATGGACTGGAGCCCTACGATGGCGCCTCACCCAGCCCGCTCGGCTCACCGTCGCGACCCGTCACCGTTCCCACTGCGCAGAAAGCACTACTACCCGGCGAGACTTCCTGGCGCGTTCTGTTCTCGCCGTCCGCCGAGCTCGATGCCCGCGGGATAAACGTCACCGCAGTCCGGGCGCGACTCGCCCAAGCCGGCGAGGTCGTCTCGAGCGCGCCTCGCATCCAACCCGGCGGCGTGATGCAGTTCGACTTCACGCTCATCCGACTCGGGCCGCCGACTGAAATTGAAACGTGGGCCGCTGACGGGATCACGTGGGAGCAAATCAACGCCGTCGCCGAACCCGTGCTCGTCGACGAAGATCGCGCAGCGGACATTGCGGGCGGCAGCATGTTCATCGCGCCTTCGCACGTCGTGCGCGTGGATCTCGGTCGGCTCGACGAGTTGATGCGCATCACCGGCGAATTGGTGGTCCATCGCCTGCAACTCGAAGAACGTATTGCCCGCTTCGCTTCTGGCGACGCCGGACTGCAAGAGGTGAACCACGGCCTGGCTCGCTTACTGGCCGAGCTGCGCAGCGCCATCACGCGCGTGCGATTGGTGCCAATCGGAGAAGTTTTCACCCGTTTGCCTTTCGTTACCCGCGACCTGACGCGCGAAACCGGCAAGCGGGTTCGGCTGGTGATCGAAGGCGAAGACACCGAGGTGGACAAATTTCTCGTCGAACGTCTCAAGGAGCCGCTGCTCCATCTGGTCCGCAACGCGGTGAGCCACGGCATCGAGTTGCCTGATGTGCGTGCCGCCCGCGGGAAACCGCCCGAAGCGGTCGTGCTCCTGCGTGCGTCTGCGGTAGGCGACACTGTCGTCATCCAGATCCGCGATGACGGCCGCGGCGTCGACCTCACTCGCGTGGCGGAACGCGCGCACGCGCTCGGGCTCCCCGTGCCCGAGCCGCTCGATCACGCCGCCCTCCTGAATCTGCTCTGCGCCTCGGGCTTCTCCACCCGCGACCACGCCGACCGCACCGCGGGGCGCGGCTTGGGCATGGCCGTCGTCGCCGAGACGGTGCGCGACCTGAGTGGCACCCTGACTCTCGAAACGGAACCTGGCGCGTGGACGCAATTCACCATCCGGCTGCCCGTCACGCTATCGATCACCAACACCTTCGTCGTGTCGGTGGGCGCGGTTACTTATGTGGTGCCGCGGAGTTTCATCGGCGAGGTCATGCAGGTTTTCACCCGGGACATTCGGCGGCTCGAAGACGTCGACTTCATCGCCTACCGTGACGGCGTGCTTCCGCTCGTCCGGCTGCGCACGCTCTTCGGCGCCGATTCCGACGAAGGTGCGCAAGTGGCCATCCTCGTTGTCAGCTCGGACGAGGGTCTCTCCGGGCTCGTCGTCGACCGCATCAAGGGGCAGCGCGAGGTCGTGGTGCGGCCGATGCGCGATCCGTTGATCCACGTCCGCGGTATCTCCGGCGCCACGGAGCTGGGCGACGGCGAGCCCGTGCTCATCCTGGATCCGATCGCCCTGACCCAGGCTCGGGCCCGGTCCCACCGTATCCTTTCTTCTGCTACGCCGTGGTCTCGCGATCCCGTGCCCCAGCGCCAAACCGCATGAACGCGAGAGAATCCTACATCATTTTCGAGCTCGCCGATTCCTCCTACGGCCTGCGCAGCGATAACGTGCTCCACCTCGAGATGGTCGACCATATCACGCCCGTGCCCAACGCCGCGCCGGCCGTGGACGGCGTCGTATTTTCGCGGGGACGGATGGCGCCCGTGATCAACCTCCGCGTGCGCTTCGGCTTCCCTCGTCTCGCGCCGACGCCTCGCACCCGCCTGATCTTCCTCGAAACCCAAGCGCGCACCGTGGCCCTGCTGGTCGACGCTGCGCGGGAGTTTCGCGTCGTCACAACGGACACCGTCCGACCCGCCACCGATTCCTTGCACGGCATCAGCGGCAACTACGTCCGCGGCCACACCACGATCAGCGGACGACTCGTGCTGCTGCTGGATGTCGCTGCCGTCTTGAATCTCGACGACCACCTCGCGTTGGCCGTCGCTGAGCGCGCCGTGCTTCAGGCCGCCTCCTAATCGTTTATTTTCATCGTTAACCCTATGGCTAAATTAAACTCGAACGGCGCATCACCTCTGCGGGTGCCCACCCCCGCCGTCACCCCTGTGCCGTTCAGCGCGCCCGCTCCCGCCCTCACGTTTGCCGCCGCGATCGAGCAAGGCGCCGAGATGACTCGCACGTTGAAAGAGACCGCGCTGCAGGCCGGCTCGCTCTCCAGTTCCGGTGAACAAATGGTAATCTCCATCACCGAGATCGCCGCTGCCATGGGCGAGGTATCGGGAACGACCGCACACGTCGCCGGCGCCGTGAACGAAACGGCCACCGCCATCAAGGAGATCGCCGGCGCCGCGCAGTCCGTTACCGGCGTCAGCGGAAAGATGACGATCGTGGCCAACGAGCTCACGACCGCCCTCGCGGGCGTCACGCGTTCCGTCAAGCGGGTCGCCAAGGATACGGAAGACGCGTTGACCTCGCTCAACGAGACTGGTGCGTCCATCGAAGAGATGAGCCGCTCCATCCAGGGTGTCGCGCGCAATGCCGACGACTTGACCGCTGCCGCCGAAGAGACGCTGTCGTCCATGAATCAGATGGCGGCCTCCATTGAAGAGGTCTCGGCGATGTCCGAGGGCCTCGCCACCTCCGTCGAAGAAACGTCCACTTCCATCGAGCAGATGGCACGCTCCATCCAAGGCGTATCCCAAAATGGCGCACGGATCACGGCCGCCGCGGGCAACGCCGCCACCAGCGCGACCGCCCTCGATGCCTCGAGTCGCGCCGTCGCCAGCCTCGTCAAGCGCACCCAGGAAATCACCCGGCGCGCCACCGCAGACGCCAACGAGGGCGGTGAAACCATTCAGAAATCGATCGAGGGCATCGGCCGGGTCTCGCAAGCCATGACGCACTCGACGACCGTGATGCGGGAGCTGAACAAGCAAACCGTCGAGATCTCCGGGATCGTCGGCACCATCAACGTCATCGCCGAGCGGACCAATCTTTTATCGCTCAACGCCTCGATCGAAGCCGCGCGCGCAGGAGACGCGGGCCGGGGTTTCGCCGTGGTCGCCGAGGAAATCCGCAACCTGGCCGACCGCTCGGCGAAAGCCACGGCGGACATCGCCCACATCGTGCGAGGTCTCGAGAATGTCACCCGGGAGGCCACCGATGCGGCCAATCACGGCGCGCGAATTGCCGGCGAAAGTAACCGGCAATCGGAGAACGGGTTGACCGGCTTGAAGAGTATCCTGCAGCGGGTGAATGAAACGAGCACGCTGATCGCGGAGATCAGCCAGGCCGCCGATGATCAGGTCATCGCGACCAAGATCGTGAGCGACGCTATCACGGTGACCGCGACCCAATCGAAAGAAGTGGCCACGGGCAGCGCCGAGCAGGCGAAAGGTGCCGCCGCCATCGCGCAATCCGCGGGCCAGATGCGCAAGGTGGCCAAGGAAGTGTCGCTGGCGATGGCCGAGCACGGTCGCGCGGCGCGCGAAGTGGTGACGGCGGCCCAAAACACCAACGAAATTGCCGTGCAGCTGCGCAAGGCCACGAAGGAGCAAGCCACCGGCGTCGGTGAAATCGTTCAGGCGGTCGACGCGATGCGTCGCGGCGCCGCCTCCACCACGCGCGCTCTCGCCGAACAAGCGGTCGCCACCGAGCAGGTCACGAAGGAAGCGGACCGACTGGCCAAACTTGTCGCCTCCGTGGCGCAGTCGATGGTCGGAACCGCCAACGGTGTGATCGAGATCTCCTCCACCACTGACCGCCTCAAACAGGAATCCGAGCAGGCCGCGCGCGCCATGCAGGAGCAATCCCGTGCCGTGCAGGATATGACCACGGCCACCGAGAACGTGGCGAAGCAGATTCGACTCATCACCGCCGCCAACGTCCGGCACTCCCATGTCGCAGAGTCTCTGTTGCTCGGCATGCAAGCCCTGCGCGAGGAGTCCGAGCGCGCCGTTGCTGAGAATGCGCGCCGCTCGCCCGTCTCCACTCTCGTGGCGCCGACACCGAAAGCCGTGTTGCCGAAGAAAAACAGCCGCGCGCTCGAAATTGCGCCCGCTCTAATTGTGCCGCGCCCGACCGCGGCCCGCTAACCCGATGAGTAGAACGAAAGAACAAGTCAGGCAGCTGACGGTGCCAGCGGGAGTGCCGGAATTGCTCCGCAATCTGCTGCATGAGCAGACGGGCATCTTCATCGCGTCCGACCGACTCGATACCCTCCTGGACAAATTGCGCGAGCGCGTCACCGCGCGAGGCTGCCGGTCGTATCTGGATTACTTCTACATTTTAAAGGACCAGGAGCCCGAGGAGTGGCGGCGCGTCATCGATGCCTTTTCCGTGCAGGAAACCTATTTTTGGCGCGAGCACGATCAGGTGCGTTATCTGGTCGATCATCTCGTGCCGGCTTGGTTCGCCCGGAAAAGGACGCCGCTGCGCATCTGGAGCGCGGCCTGCGCGACCGGCGAAGAACCCTACACGCTCGCGATCGCGTTGCGCGAAGCCGGCTGGGGCGAGCATCCCATCACGATTCACGCAAGCGACGCCAGCGAAGCCGCGCTCACCAAGGCCCGCGCTGGAATCTATCGCGAGCGTTCGTTCCGCTCGCTTCCGCCTGGGTTGCGGGCAAAATACTTCGACGATCCGGTCGACGCCGGTTCGCGGGTGCGACGCGAGTTTCTCCCCGTCACCTTCGAGCGCGCGAATCTCATCGTGCCGGCCGAGATCGAACACCTGGCTTCCTCGCCAGTGATCTTTTGCCGCAATGTGTTCATCTATTTCTCGCCGGACTCCATCGCGAGCGCGGTCGCGACCTTCGCGCAGCACATGCCCGAGGGTGGCCACCTTTTCGTCGGCGCTTCCGAGTCGTTACTCCGCCTGACCAAAGCTTTCGAATTGCAACAACTAGGCGATGCCCTCGCCTACGTGCGGCTTCCCGCCCAACCCCATGATTCTGCCTGATACCCCCCGCCCCGTGGGCACTTCTCCGTCGCCCTTTCCTGCCGAAGGGCTGCCGGCCGTCATCCGCACGCTGGTGGTCGATGACTCTGCCTTTGTGCGTAAGGTCGTGCGCGAAATGCTCTCGAGTTACCCCGGCATCGAAGTCGTAGGCGTCGCCCGCGATGGCGAGGAAGCCCTCCGTCTGTGCGAAGAGCTGCGCCCGGATGTCGTGACGTGCGATCTCAACATGCCGCGGCTCGACGGCGCGGGCTTTGTGCGCGCGCAAATGGCGCGACGCCCGGTCCCGATCTTGATTTTGAGCGCGGCCCCACAAGACGGCGCGCTGGCCTTGGACGCACTGCAGGCAGGCGCGATTGAGTTGGTGCACAAGCCGACGGCGCTCGCGACCAACGAGCTGCTGACGTTGCGCGAAGAGTTGATCGCCAAGGTCCGCGCCGCGAGGCACGCCACCATCAGCACGCTAACCCCGCCAATCGCCCCCGCCGCGGAGCCACCCAAACCCACGCCCGGTCGCACGCAGGCACTCAAGGTCGACCTCGTGGTGATCGGCATCTCCACCGGTGGACCGCAGGCGCTGCGATTTCTCCTGGCGCAATTTCCCGCTGATTTTCCGGTGCCTGTCGCGATCGTGCTTCACATGCCGGTCGGCTACACCGCGCTTTTTGCCGAGAAGTTGAACGAAATCTCCGCGCTGACTGTCATCGAATCCAAGGACGGCGATGTGCTGCGACCTGGCGTCGCCCTGCTCGCTCAAGCGGGACAACATCTCCGGGTTCGGAGGAATCTTACCGGTCAACTGGTGGCGGAACTCGCCGCGGAGCCCGCGGAATCACCGCACCGGCCGTCCGCTGATGTGCTTTTCCAGTCGGCGGCGGAAGTCCTCGGCACTCGATTACTTGCCGTCGTGATGACTGGCATGGGCGACGACGGCAAAAAGGGCGCAGGCTGGATCAAGGCCCAGGGCGGCAGCGTGATCACCGAAGCCGAATCCAGTTGTATCATCTACGGCATGCCACGCTCCGTCGTGGAAGCCGGTCTCAGCGACGCCGCTTTCCCGCTCTCAGAAATAGCGCAAGCCATCAGCCAAAGACTATGAAATCGAAAATCCTGATCGTCGACGACTCCAGTCTCGCGCGCCGCACGACCCGTCAAGTCTTGGAAACAATGGGCCACACCGTGGAAGAAGCCTCGGACGGGGCTCAAGCCATCGAGCGCTACTATCTCAACCGCCACGAAATCGTGATCCTGGATATGGTCATGGCAGGCATGTATGGCCTTGAGGTGCTCGCGAAAATGCGCGAGCTGAACCCCGAAGTTCGAGTCATCGTGGCCACCGCCGACATTCAAAAGTCAACGCAAGCGCAAGTCCGGGCTGCCGGAGCCGCCGGCTTCGTCTACAAGCCGCTTAATCGCACCGCGCTGGCGGAGAGCGTCACGAAGCTTCTGGCGGGAGAGACGCTATGGACCTGAACCCCATCCAAAGGGACGCGATGACCGAGCTGATCAGCATCGGTTACGGGCGGGCCGCGCATGCCCTCTCCGAACTGACGGGGCACCGCGTGACGCTCGACGTGCCCCGTGTCAGCATGCAACCGCTGACGTTGATGCCCTCCTTGTTGGGCAAACTCGTGGCCGGTGAAGTGGCCAGCGTGAATCAGCCGTTCGGCGGGCCCATCGAGGGCAACGCGTTCCTCATGATTGATGAGAAGTCCGCCGTGCAGTTGAGTCGATTGCTCTGCGAAGCGGGCACGCCGGAAGGCAGATTGGACGCGACCGGGCGGGAAACGATCACCGAGATCGGCAACATTTTGCTCAACGCCTGCCTTGGCGTGTTTGGGAACGTGCTGCAGGTCCATGTCAGTTTCGCGGTGCCGCGCCTCCAAGTCACCGTTGCTGAGCAGGTGCTGGACGGAATCAACCTCAAGGCGCCCGAGATGCACTACGGCCTGATGATTCACACCAACTTTCATCTTCGTGACAGCGACGTGACCGGTTACATGATCATCGTGCTGGGGATCTCGTCCCTCGACCGGCTGTTGAAAGAAATCAGTCAGTGGGAGCATCGTCAGACCGCCTGATGTCCAGCACACGCGAAACCTTCCCGTCAGGCGCCCCCACCCTCGAGCTGCACTCCTGGGATGCAATGCTGAGCTGGATACACGAGGTCGTGCCCTACGGGGTTTTCACCACCGATGAAAACCTCGTGATCCGCAGCTGGAATCAGTGGCTTGCCATGCACAGTGGGCGCGCGCCCAGCACCGTCATCGGACGGGGACTCCTGGAAATTTTCCCCGAGATCGGCACGCGCAAACTCGAGCGGCACTACCGGCGTGCGCTGAGCGGCGAAGTCAGCGTGCTGTCGAGTGCGCTGCATAAATACCTCATCCCGCTGCCCGTCTCCGTCAAGGACTATGGGGCACCGTTCATGTTGCAGACCGCGCGCATCGCGCCGCTGCCGTTCAACGGCCAGTTCGTCGGCACGGTCACCATCATCGAGGATGTGACCCAGCGCGTTTGTCAGGACCAGGCCTTGCGTCGCCAGCTGCAGCATGACCGCCTGTTGTCCGAGCTCCTTTCCCTGTTGCTGCAATCGCAGCGTCCGCTCGAGCTCGCGCCGGAACTGCTCGCGCGGATCTCCGGCCCGCTCCAGCTGGACGTATGTTGGGGTTACCTGCTGGCCCCGGATGGCACGATGCTGGAATTGCAGGTCTCGGCGGGCCTTTCAGATCACGCGAAAACATCGATGCTGGCCGTGGCGATTGGCGATGGATTTTGCGGCGCGGTCGCCGCGCAACGAGCGCCTCGGGTGGAAGACCATGTGCAGGCGAATCAAAGCGCTGCCGCCAGCGTGAGCCGCGCGTTCGGCCTGCGGTCCTATGCCGGTTTCCCCCTTCTTGTGGGCGAGCGGTTGCTCGGAATCATCGCTTTCGGGAGCTGTTCCCGGGATGTCATCGCGCCCGACGAAGTGGATTTTCTCACCAAGCTGGCGGTCCAGATCGCGATCGCACTCGACCGGACGCAGCGCGCGCAAGCCCTCGCGGAAGCGCAGGAGCGACTGCGTGAACACGCCGACGATCTCGAAGAGAAAATCAGCGTGCGCACCGCGAAGCTGAAGGACACGATCGCGCAGCTCGAAAGTTTTTCTTACACCATCGCGCACGATTTGCGCGGCCCGATCCGGTCGCTGATCGGTTTCTCCGAGATTCTGCTGAGCGATTTTTCAGCCGCCGTGCCGGAGGAAGGCCTGATGCTGCTCCGCCGGCTGCATCGCGCGAGCAACACGCTTGATGCTCTGACGCGCGATCTCCTCCGTTTCAGTCAGCTGGTGCGCGGCGAAGTTCAGCTCACGCCCGTCAACGTCGGCGAAATCCTGGAGGATATCATCTCGGTCACGCCGGCCCTTCAGCACCGGACACTCACCTTGCAACCGCCGCTAGGCAACGTCCTCGCTCAGCGCACTCTCCTCCAGCAGTGCCTTTCCAACTTGCTGGATAACGCGCTGAAGTTCGCGTGCCCCGACCGGCGCCCTCATATCGTTGTCCGCACTGAAGATCGCATAACGAGCACAGCCAGTCCCCGCACCACCGCTGCTTTCCATCCTTCGACCACCGGAGTCTCAGCACAGCAACGTCCCTGTCGGCGAATCTGGGTTGAGGACAACGGCATTGGCATTGATCCGTTGGGGCACGAGAAGGTTTTCGGAATTTTCGAGCGGATTCCCGGGCCGGTGCCGATCGACGGCACGGGTATCGGACTCGCCATTGTCGCGCGAGCAACCGAGCAGATGGGTGGCACCTGCGGCGTTGAATCAACCTTGGGTCAGGGCAGCCGATTCTGGATGGAATTCGGCATACCCGACGATCCCGCGACCTAAACGGTCAAGTTGCGGTCACCGTGGCCGCTTCTGCGCGTCCGGAATCGAACGCTGCTTCAAACCGCCGGCGTAGCGCGTGCCGCATCCTCGCGGCAGTGCTTCTTGGCATCATTCAGCGTGCGGTGGTCACTCTTGATGACGATCCCGTTCTTGCGCACGGTCCAGGTAATCACGACCCCGGTTTCGGTGCGCGTGTCGGTGCGAACACAGGAATAGGTGTTGCCGGCCACGACAGCTTGGTGGTCGTGGGGGCCTGCTATGTGAAACCGCATGCCTGATAACTGATGGAAGCGGCGGTGCGCGGCAAGCTTCGCCCGTCCCCGTCCGCTACAATTATGCCTGTGGACCATCCTCCTGCGAATACCGGCAGACCCCATATCGCGCATTGCAGGACCTTGTAGAGTCATCCGATGGAAATGTCCCCCGCTCCTGTCAGTCTCGCTGCTTCGGCCCTACCCCCCTCGTTCGATCTCCCCTCCCCCTCTTCCGCAGTCATCGACTCCGCATCCGACGCCGCCCCATCGGTCACCGCGGCCCGCTCGGAGTCCGCCATCGATAGCGCCCTCGTGCAGCGCTTCAACAACGGCGACGAGACGGCGTTCGTGGAAATCGTCACACGTTATCGCGAGAAAATCCTCGGGATTGCCCTACAGTTTTTGCGGAATCACGCCGACGCCGAGGAGATCGCCCAAGACACGTTTATTCGGGCGCACCGGGGACTCGCCCGTTTCCGCGGCGACTCGTCACTGTCCACTTGGCTGCACCGCATTACGGTCAATCTCGCGCGTAACCGCTATTGGTATTTCTTCCGCCGCCGTCGCCACTTGTCGCTCTCGCTCGACTGTCCGTTGGGTCTGGATTCGACCGATACCTTCGCGGATCTCGTCGCAACCTCTGACGCCGATCCCGCCCGCCAAGCCTCCGTCGACGAGTTCGACGTGATGGTGAGCACCTGCATGCAAAACTTGGAGGCCAGCCAGCTCGAAATCCTCACGCTGCGGAACCTGCTGCATCACTCCTACGACGAAATCGCCCGCACCCTCGGCATCAACGAAGGCACCGTGAAGAGTCGGATCGCCCGGGCGCGGGGAAAGCTCCGCGAGTTGATCGCAACGACGTATCCAGAATTCCCCATCGACGGCGCGCCCTCCGATTGGTTCGAACCCGTGCGCGGTGCCGCCCGGCTGCATTAATCGACCCGCCAAAAAGCCCCGTCCCATGCGTTTTCGTGCCCACTCCCTCTATTCACCCGCTCCCACGCTGGACGACCTTCGCGCTCAAGCGCTGGCGTCAGCGATCGCGTTGCGCAATTGCGCCCTGAACGTGGAAACCTCGCCCGCGGGCCGACGCGCCTGTCGCTGCCTGATGCGCAGCCAGGCGATTCTGTGGCGCTTGCCGTTCGACATCTCGCGGAACTGACCGCGCGCCGGTTCAGGCGGCGGCCTTGTGCCGCGCGCCCTTCAGTGTCGTGGTCCGCTTAACGCCCCGCTTCGGCGGTTGGCGCTTGGGCGCGCGTTCGCTTTTTCCTCCCTCGTCGAGGCTGCGTTGCAACACCGCCACGAGATCAATGACGTTGGTGGCCGGGGCCGCCGATTTCTTTGCGCTTCCGGGTATTTCCTTACCTCCCGCGGCAACTTTTTTGTCGAT
>JANPIT010000149.1:0-8684 GCA_031425115.1 Opitutaceae bacterium
GAAGTGGGTCTTGCTGTTGTAGAGCTTGATCTTTGCGTCGGCCAGATACTCGCGCTCGGTGAGCACGACCTCGCGCTCCATCGAGGTCTCCTTGTCGATTTCCTTCGTCCAGAATTTGTGGATGGTTTTGTCGCCGAGGATGAATTCGAACTTGCCGCGGTTCACGTGCACCTCGCCTTCGGTGCCGTAGAACGAGACTCCCTTGCCCTTCGTGTGCGTCAGCACCGTGCCGTCGGCGTAGACCAGCTGCGCGCCTCGCTTTGCCGTTTCCCAATTCGCCGGCGCGCGCACTTCGACCGGGCCGTTCTCGTCCATACCGAGGGCCCACTGCGCGATGTCGATGTGATGCGCGCCCCAATCGGTGATCATGCCGCCACCAAATTCCCGGGTCTCGCGCCACTTCGGGAAATGCGTGTGGAGACCGCGTGGAGCGAGCATCGGATTGTAGTTCACGAGCGGGCCGGGACCGCACCACATCTTCCAATCGAGGCCGGGCTCGATCTCCTCCGCCGGCATGTTGTAAGGCTTCGCGGGGTCCCCAAACGAAACGTGCACCGCGTCGACCTTGCCGATGACGCCATTGCGCACGAGTTCGGCGGCGATGCGAAATTCTTTCGACGAGCGCTGCTGCGAACCCGTTTGGAAAACGCGATTGGACTTCCGCACCTCTTTCACGAGTTGGGCGGCTTCGTTGACGTTATAGGTGAGCGGCTTCTCGCAATACACATCCTTGCCCGCGCGCACCGCCGCGATCGCGATGTAGGCATGCCAGTGGTCCGGCGTGGCGATCACGACGATGTCGATGTCCTTGCGCGCGATCACCTCGCGGAAATCATTGTAGGCCGCACAGCCCTTGTAGGTCTCGCCGGCTTTCTTCGTGTAGGCTTCGTCGACCTTTTTCTTCGCATCCTCGCGGCGCGTGGTGTCGACATCGCAGACCGCAACCACCTCGACATCGTCGCGGCCGAGATAGCTGCGCAAGTGTCCGCCCATCTGCTTGCCCATGCCGATGCAGCCGATGGTGAAACGCTTGCTCGGGGCCGTGGTCTGCGACCACACGCGGCCGGGAAGAATCAACGGTGCCGCGACAAGGAGCGCGGCGCTTTGGAGGAAATGGCGACGAGTAGGGGTAACGAGAGGCATGTCAGTGCGCAGGTTTGCCTCATCGCCGCGCGTTTGGGAAGCGCGCGTTACGGGCGGCGGCGGTTTTTTTGCGGGCATGGCCGCCGGCCAGCGCACCGTGCGATCACTCAGTCAGACACGAATTTCCGCCACGCCGTGATGCTGCGCGCGAGCACCTCGCGCGGCTCGGCCTTGATGTTGTAGCCCTGAAAACCGACCGGGCCGGTGTAGCCGAGGGCGCGGAGCTGGCGCACGAAACTGCGCAAATCATAGCTCCCTGCATCGAGGGGCTGGATGAGTTTATCCCAGCCCATCGCGCGCGTGTCGCCCGCATCGGCGCCGCTGATCGTGACAAACATCAACCGCGGCAACGCGGCCTTCAGCACCGGCGCCGGGTCGCGTTCGCCGCCCTCGACCTTCAGCCAGTGGCAGAGGTTAAAGGTCACGCCCACGTCCGGCCGGTTGAGTTGGTCCGCGACGCGCTGCGCATCCTCGACGCGCGCCAGCCAGAATCCGGCATGCGGATACAGGGCCACGCGCACCCCATTCGCCTTCGCCACGTCGGCGATGGCGCGGACCTGCTCAACCACGAAGGCGTCGGCTTCGGGCGATGAAATCGCGTGCGCGGTGCCGTCGGCCCGCATCACTTTGTTCAACGCGAGCCACAGCACGGTATCGCGTCCGCGCATCGCCGTGAGCCAGTGCACCAGTTTCTCATTCGGCGCCGGCTGCGCCGGATCGAGCGTGAGCACGTGGTAGCCGTTAAAAAACTTCAGCCCCGCCTTCGCGATCGCCGGCGGCATGATCTCATCAATCGCACGGCCCCCGAAACCATCGTAGCCCAGCTCGCGCAACATCGCGGGCGCGACGTCCGGCCCGCCGCGCGCGATATTATCCATCGCGAAGAACGGATTCGCCGGGACAGCCGCGAAGGCGGAAACTGAAAATCCCAAGGCGAGAAAGAGGAGGCGAACGTTCATAACGGCGCGTTCTACTCGCGGGCAACCGCCGCCCGTGCGCGGGCGATCCTGGCGTTGGCCGGGGCCGTCTCCGACACGATCTGCCAGGCGACTTTGCGCAGGTGCGCCGCAAACGCGGCGTCGACGCCCGCCGGGGTGAAGGCGAGCTTCTCGGGCGACTCGTTGAAGAGAAAACCATACCAGACCAGCGCGCCGAGATACTCGCCGGCGGCGTTCGCGTGATTCGCGTCCTTGTTGAGTTTTCCCTCGGCGCTCCAGCGGTAGCCCACGTGGAGCGAGTGCGACTGATTCGGCAGAGCCGGACGCACCGCGGTCTTCGGATCGAAGCTCGCGTCGCGTCGATATCCCCACGTCGCGTCCGAATCCACCCGCCACATCGCGTCGCCCGTCGGGATCACGCGGAGGCCGAGCTCCGTCGCGATCTCCCAGTAAGCGGCCCGCGAGCGTTCAACCATTTCGCGCTGATTAGCCGCGTTCTTTCTCGGCTCGATCAAGCCGAACTTGTCCGCGTCGACTCGATACGCCCAAGTCTGGTGCACCACGATTTCCGCAGCGGGCCGGAGCGATGTCAGATGGGCGACGAGCTTCGGCGCAAACGGCCGATAGGTCGTCACATCGCTGGAATGAAGCGAGTATTGCTGCACCGTGATGACGTCCCACGGCTCGGTGCCGAGCTGTTCGTGGAGGGATTTGTTGCCGTAGATTTTCGCCCTTGGGTCGTCGGGATTCGCGCGCCACGCCTCGACCGCATCCCAGTGCTGTTGAAACGAGCAGCCGCCCTTGACCGCCTTGCCGATGATCAACTCGTGCCCGCCCTCCTGCGCGAGTTGCGGCAGATAACGGGTCGCATTTTCCGAAAAACTATTGCCCACCGTGAAGAGTCGCAGCGGACGCGCCGCGGCGAGCGAAGAGCTGAGGGCGAGGACGACGAGGAACGCGAGGCGGAGAGGGCGCGGAAATAATTTCATCGAGGTGAGGTGGTCGGCACTCTGCGGATCGCGCCCGCCGAGACGACTGCGAAGATCGCGACCGAGCGACCCCAAACAGCCACAAGGGAGCTGGAGGTGTTTATCCGGCCATCGCGCCCCACGGCTCGACTTGGCGAAGCTGTTTCGCGGCGAGCGCGCGATAGCAGTCCGGCAAATCAAACGTCTTCAGCGCGTCCGGCACCAGGCACGAGAGTGGCCATTTGTAGCTCTCGTTCTGCGCGATGTCGTCGTAACTCGTCAGCGCGTTTTTAAGCGTCACCTGCGTCACGCTCGGCGAGAGCACCGCGGCGAACGTGCCGGGAAACGCGCCCCAGCCACGGGCCACGAGGTGAATTTCGGTGTGGCCGTTCGCCTTGAGCCAATCGACCACCCGCAGCACGTCGTGGGTTTTCTGCCCGACGTAGGGCGCGTCGAGCATGAGCCCGTGAACCGCGTAGAAATAATCGTTGCCGTAATTTGCGAGCGAACCCTGCCCCGTCGTCGTGGGCTGTGATTCGCCGATGCCGCGCACATCGCACGCAAACACCGCGGAGGCCGGCTCGGCCTTCATCAACTCCGCGATCAACGGCTCGCTGCGCAACTCCGCGTCCGCCGAATGATGCGCGATGTAGAGGATCGCGCGCTTCGCGTCACGCGGCGGCCGCGAGACCAGGTCGACGTCGCTCAAACGATAGACGATCGCATGGATGCCCGGGTCGGTCTCGACCGCGTAGGTGGCCGCGAAACGTTTCGGGTAACGGCGGCCGGCGGTCGGACGCAGAATCCGGTAATCGGGTGCGATCGCGGGGTCGCGCGCTGGCAACTTCAGCGCCGCGGTCAGCGCGCCGCTGAGCGCGCTGCCGGCTACTGCCCCGCGCTTCGCCGCGAACGCGCGAGCGCGATCGCGCGTGAACAAAAATACCGTGGCCGGCGTGGCCGCGGCCACTTGCCCGCCCGGCGTGCACCACAGCGTCTCATCTTTCTCGATCGTGAGCGCGGGCTCCGTCGCGGACGTTGAGACTTTCGACTGCTGATTGAACCAGCCATACATCGCCTCGCGATTGTGCTGCGAGTAGCCGTGCGGATTGGGCCCGATGAACAATCGGATGTTCTGCTCGGCACCGAGTAACTTGTAGAGATGTTGCAGCCGGCCGAACGCCTCCTCGAGGCCGCGCGCGTCGAAGTAATCCCGCTCCTGTCCCATCAGCAGCACGGGCCGCGGCGCCATCGCGGCAATGAAGTCGGCATGATCCAGTCCGAGCGCCAGCGCGCGCGGCGGACACTGCTCGGTGTCGGCCGGCAATTCGTTTTCCAAGTTGCGCCGCAGCGTCGTCACGAAGCAACTCGGCGCCGCCATCGTCCACCGCGGCTCGACCGCGCAGAGCCACGTCGTCTGCGTGCCGCCGCCGGAATTACCGGTGACGCCAACGTGCTTGGGATCCACCTCGGGCCGTGTGAGCAGATAATCCAGCGCGCGGATGCCGTCCCAGGCCATCCATGAACCGATAAATTCGCCGACGAGAAACTGCTGGTTGCCGACGTGCAGATGCTCCTGCACGCCGATGCCGTGGCGCGGCTTCAAGTCCGGGCCCATGCACTGGACCCGCTCGCCCTGGCCTATCGGATCATAGAGCAGAACGACGTAGCCCAGCCGCGCGAGCCCCTGCGCAAAGGACTGATACGTCTCGGCCGCCTTGCCGTTGGCCGAGTGGCCACACGTGCCGACGACACCGGGCAGTTTTCCGCTGCGGCCTTTCGGCACGTAGAGATTGCCCGTAACCGGAAACCCAGGACGGCTGTCAAAAATTACATTCTCGATGCGATACGTGTCCCGCTCGACCACGCCCGTGACCCGGGCGTTGAGCGGCGTTTTCTCCGGCATGGGTCCGAAGCACTGTTTCGCCTTCTGCTGCACGTCGCGCACATAGGCCTCGGCGTCGGCCTTGGTCCGGAGCGCGGCGCGACGCGCGTTGCCCGCTTTCTCCACCTCGCGCACCCGCGCGACATACGACTCATGCACCATGCGGCCGAAGCGATTCAACGGCACGAGGTCGGATGGTGCCGCCGGTGCTTTCGCCGAGGACGCTTTCGCCGTGGGCGATTTTGCCTTGGGTTCCGCCGCGGAGAGCGTCGAGGCGAGCGCGGAGAAACCGAGTGCACCAAGGCCTGCTTGCTGCAGCAGGGAGCGGCGCGTCACGGCCGAGGGGGACGGCACAGAATTCGAGGACATGCGGGTAAAGTCAGCGTGCCGCGCGTCGGCGGCGGCGAGCTTTTTCGGCGCGGGGCCCAAGGTGAGACGGCCCACCCACATAGTTTCGGCGAGTGCACAAAGGAGCTTTTCCTGCGCGCCGGATTTCCACATTGGTTTGTCCGCAGCCACCCTCCATCCCACCCCGACCTCTGCCCGCGACCCGCCCGTGCCTCCGAGCAAACACCGCCACACCATGAATCGTCTTCTGCTAGCGATCTCGCTCCTCCTCTCCGCCAACGCGCTGCGCGCCGAAAACTGGTCCAACTGGCGCGGCCCCGCGCACAATAACTCGAGTCCCGAAAAGGGGCTGCCGGAAAAATTCAGCAAGACCGAGGGCGTGAAGTGGGCGGTCGAAATGCCCGGCATGTCCGCCGCGACTCCGGTGATCTGGGGCGATCGCGTGTTCGTGACGGCCGCCGATGCCAAGGTGAACAAGCAAGCGGCCCTCTGCCTCGATCGTAAGACGGGGCAGCAACTGTGGCGCGCTGATATCAGCGAGTTCACCACCGACGGCCAATACAGCAACTCGTGCTCCCCCTCGCCTGCGACCGACGGCAAGATCGTCGTGTTCTTCTTCGGCACCGGTGACCTCGTCGCGTTCGAAGTCGGCGGAAAAAAACTCTGGGAGCGCAACATCGGGCCCTTCGCCTTCCAATGGACGTTCTCCTCGAGCCCCTTGCTGCACGACGGCCGGCTCATCATGCAGGTGCTGCAGCGCGATGTCGCGGTGCGCGGCAAGGGCAAGCCGACGGGTAACGAGTCCTTCCTCCTCGCAATCGATCCCGCCACGGGCAAGGACCTCTGGAAGAGTATCCGCCCTTCGGATGCAGTGGCGGAATCACGCGAAGCCTTCAGCACGCCACTGCCCCTGGTGCATAACGGGCGCTCCGAGTTGGTCGTTGTGGGCGGCGACGCCATCACCGGCCACGAGCCCACGACGGGCCGTGAGCTTTGGCGCTGGGGCACGTGGAACCCGACCAAGATCGGCCATTGGCGCCTCGTCCCCTCGCCGACCGTTGGCGGCGGCGTCATTCTCGCCTCTGCCCCCAAGAACGCGCCGGTCTACGCCGTGAAAGTCGGCGCCAGCGGCACGATTCCCACCAAGAGCCTCGCTTGGCAGAGTCACGTCCAACCGACCGAGGAAGCGGCCGAAGCCGCCGCGACGAAGAACGAGCGCGACCTGACGACCGATGTGCCGACGCCGCTCTTCTACGAGGGCAAATTCTACATCCTCAACGGGGCGAAAAAGAAACTCTACTGCGTCAACCCGGCCGACGGTTCGGTCGTGTGGAGCGGCGAGCTCAGCGGCCGGTCTATCTTCCAAGCCTCGCCCACCGCGGCGGACGGCAAACTCTACGTGATGAACTTCGACGCAGAGGTCTTCGTGGTGCAGGCCGGGGGCACAGAGTTCAAGCTGCTCCACAAGGCCAGCTTCAAGGACGACGGCGACGATACGCGTCACCGCTCCAGCATCGCGATCTCGCAGGGCAACTTGTTCGTGCGAACCGGGACGAAACTGTTTGCACTGGGAAAATGACGCGGCGGAAAACGACGAGCCGTGACTTCGTGTTCGGTGCGCGAGAGGGCAGCCGGAGGAAATCAAGGGACGCGTCCAAAGCTTGACCCCAAACCCCAGAGCCAAACCCCGTTTGGCTGCGCCCGCACGGCGACGAGTTTTCCTTTAATCCGACGGGCGAAATACCGATGCCGTCGCCCCTGCTCGGATCCTTTTCGGACGTCGTGGCGTTCTCTGCTGCGGTAGGACCGCTCGAACGGACCTTTTCCGAACGGCGGAGTTGAACTCCGCACCTCCCGTTCGGGCTAGGCTCACCCGGCTCGCCCGAGTATCGTCTTGCCCACGTGGCAGACGCGTCATACGATGACCGAGTTATGGAAACCCTCTCTGTGAAACTCCCCGAATCGCTGGCCAAGTGGCTGATCGATGAAGCCAACAGCACCCGGCGCTCCCGCTCGGACCTTGTGCGCGAGGCTTTGGAGCTGCGGCGCCAAGGAAATGGGCGAACTCCGAAAAAGCGCATCACGATGGCCGATGCGATGGCTGATTTGCGCGGCACGGTCTCAGGCCCAACTGACCTTTCCACCAATCCAAAGCACTTCGCAGACTTCGGTAAATGAGAGCGGTCGTTCTCCTCGATACGGGGCCGCTGGTCGCCTGGTTGTGCGATACCGATCAATGGCATGAATGGTCGGCGGACCAGTTTGGGAGGCTGGAGCCTGCGTTCGTTACGTGTGAGGCGGTGCTCACGGAAGCGTGTTTCCTCTATGCGCGAGCGGGCGGCGATCCGGCGAAAATTATCGGTAAAGTGCGTCAAGGCTTGCTGGACGCGACGTTCACGCTCGCTTCCGAAGCCGTCGGCGTCGAGGTGCTCATGCAGCGCTACGCCGACACGCCCATGTCGCTCGCCGATGCATGTCTGGTGAGGCTCTCCGAAGTGCACAAGGACTGCCGGGTGCTCACGCTGGATAAACACTTCAAGCACTACCGGCGCTACGGCCGGTCCGTGATCCCGCTCATCAGTCCGTGGTGATGGGGCGGTAGTCGTTCCGATCATTTCGGTGAGTGTTCCGGTGCTCGCTGCTAGCCTCGGAGAGATTCTTTGATGGTCGCGGTGTTGGGGCCATCCGCCGTTTCCAGCACTCGCTCGGGAAGGTCGGCTGGACGGCCGGGCCCGGCAATTTGCCGAGGCGGGTGACGACGAGGTCAAGGCTGGGCACGACATAGATCTTCTTCTACTGCGCACGGTTCGCGGCGACAACGTCGGCGGGTAGAACACTAGGCCAGAACGAGCTTTTTTCGGCCGCGAGTGGAAGCGGTTGGCAAGGACGCGACGCGGGAGATGGCCGCGTCGCGAAGCGTGGGTCCGCGGCGGGCCTCGATCGCGGCGACCTGTCAAGAGTCACCAACATGAACCCTGCTCGGTCTCCTACTGCGTCAACCCCGCCGACGGTTCGGTCGTGTGGAGCGGCGAGCTCAGCGGCCGGTCCATCTTTCAAGCCTCGCCCACCGCGGCAGACGGCAAACTCTACGTGATGACCGTCGACGCCGAGGTCTTCGTGGTGCAGGCCGGCGGCACCGAGTTCAAGCTGCTGCACAAGGCCAGCTTCAAAGACGACGGCGACGACACGCGTCACCGTTCCAGCATCGCGATCTCGTAAGGCAACTTGTTCGTGCGAACCGGGACGAAGCTGTTTTGCCTGGGAAAGTGAGCCCGTCGAGGTTTTGCCTCCGGGTCCCGGCGAAGTTTGAACCCCTTGGAGGGGAGAATCGTTTACCCGTGAGCGGCGACTCAAAGTCGCCGCTCCGAAAATATGAGTCGGCTCAATTCTGCTGCAGATGCGGTG
>JANPIT010000150.1:0-8654 GCA_031425115.1 Opitutaceae bacterium
GCATTGATCTTCGACGACGATGCCCTCTACGAGTTGCGCCGTTTCGAGGACTATCGCCGTCACCACAAAGTGGACCGGAAAACCCTCCGGCTAATCTGCGGGCTATCCCGCGAAGTGGAACGGCTCCAGGCGGAGCTTCGCTTCCTGCGCCGCTCATGACGACCGCGCTCTATCGATCGCCAAGGGGTAGTTATTGCTGAGTATTCTCTCGAGGTAACGCGCCCCGTCACAGCTTCAGTGTCCATGAGTAGAACAATATAACCTATGAAACATAAACCTGTTCGTCCCACCGTTACCGCCGTTATTCCCGACCCGCGCGAAGACGACATCCGCGACTACGCCTATCATCTTTACGAGCAGAGCAACTGCGCGCCGGGCCACGACCTGGGCAACTGGCTCGAAGCGACCGCCTGCTTGAAGGCGAATATTCCGGCGCACCGCTCCAGCACTCGTCTTCATCGGCATGTCAACGGGTCTGAAACCGGTGAACTCTCCGGTTTTTCCACCGAAGCAAAAAACCGCTCTTCTTAGCACCATGTCCCTTCCTTCGATGGAAGGGTCCAACAGAAAACTCAAATCGGATGACTCATGTTACAAAACATCAAAGAACTCTACGGCTATAAACTCGGCGCGTCGGACGGCGACATCGGTCATGTGAAGGACTTTTACTTCGACGACAAAACCTGGGTGATTCGATATTTGGTCGCCGACACCGGATCATGGTTGTCGGGACGTCTGGTGCTGATTTCTCCCCATGCTTTTGGCGGAATCGACCAAGGAGAGAAAACCTTGTTGGTGAACCTGACGCGGGCGCAGATCGAAAAGAGTCCGTCGATTGAGTTGCACAAGCCGGTCTCCCGGCAATATGAGGTCGAATACTACCGATACTACGGCTGGCCCGCTTACTGGGACGGCGGCGCGATGTGGGGCATGGGTGGATTTCCCTTGGTCCTCCCGCCTTCGAAAGACGAATTGGAAGCCCACCAGAAGCACCATCACCGGGACGACAAGCATCTCCAAAGCACCCACGCGGTAAACGGCTATCATATTCAAACGGTCGATGGAACGATCGGCCATGTGAGCGGCTTTCTGGTGGATGCCAGGAGTTGGGCGATTCGCAATCTCGTCGTCGAAACCGGCCATTGGTATGCGGGCAAGGAAATCCTGATTACTCCCGCCAAGATCGAGCGGATCAGTTATGAGGAATCCAAAGTGTTCGTGAATCTTACCAAGGCCGAGATCCAGCGAACCGAGGAAAACGAAGCCGTAAAAGCAAGTGCCTGAGATCATCCCGCGCGCCCATTGTTAACTGCTCCGGCACCCCTGTGGAAAACAAGCCTTCGACCCGTGGCGCGGTCGCCGGGAACACCTCCCGAATTCGTTCGATAACCCGCGAAAGGGTCCATGCTCGCACGCGAGAACTGGCCTTGATCGCGGGGCGTTCTCCTCCCCACGTGGCGCAGGTGGACTATGAACAGGCAAAACGTGAGGTCACGGGCGATTCCGACATAGAGCGTCAAGAAGCGATGCTCGATCAATAGTCCACCTTCAGGCACAATGGCGCCCAGGGAGCGATCGATTCAATCCGGCCCATGCAACAATTGAGCCGCACCTGTCGCCGCGGCCGACCCAAACCCGATTGCCACGCGTCGTAGCCATGAGCGTTCACCAAGAACGGCCACAGTCGCTGTCTTGAAGGCGAGATTCGCCATTGCCGCCACCAGGATCAGCCGCCAACCGGTGCCGAGCGCGATCCCGGCGGAGTTCACAAGCCCCTGGTCCCTGACGCTCCATTGCGGCAGGTTATCGGGTGAACTGGTCCGCATCAGCCGTCGGCTGATGCGGACGCAGGGTGGACAAGATTCGCGCAGTGCCAGCCAATCCGCGCGTAGCGTGAAAGGTCCAGTGGAGGTATTATGGCGCCATGAAAACAATCCTCGCGCCCATCGACTTCTCGGCGGTGAGCGATGCTGTGGTCGCCCAAGCCGCCGCTCTGGCCCGTGCCCACCAAGGGCGCGTTGTCTTGCTCAGCGTCATTCAGCCCCCGGTCGTGCTGGCTGAGTATGCGCCATTGATCGAAGATGCCGTCGAAGTGACGGCGGCAGGGGAGAGGAACGCCGCCAGGCAGCTCGAGAAAATCGAGGCGAAACTCGCGGCGGATTTTGTTACCGTGAAATCCGTGCAGGTGGTCGGATCGCCAATTTCACAGATTGTCGAGCAGGCGGAGACCCTTGGCGCCGACTATATCGTGATGGGCTCGCACGGCCACACGGCGATCTACGATCTCCTCGTCGGGAGCACCACCCACGGTGTCCTGCTCCGCGCCAAGTGCCCGGTCGTCATCATTCCGGCGGTAAAGGAAACGAAGCCACGGAAAGCGAAAAAAACGCGCCACGCTCTCGTCTAGATTCTGGGAATGTGGGAACACCGGGCGCGGGCATGGGCCCGCGCCCTTTTCATTTCGAGGAATCCACAGGCCGGCGTCAGTGGCTCGCCCTGGCGCGGAATCAGAATCATCGGCGCAGCCCTCCGTTCAGAACTGCCGCGACAACGGGAGCCAGCGTGCCTGCGAAGCGCGTCTCGGCGGTGTCGAACCTGTTGCTCGGCTTGCGGAGATTTTGCTACCGGCGGAGAACGAGGATCCAGTCGTCGGCTTCGCGTGGGGAGGCGAGGTTCTGGCCATCGCGGGTCTCGCCGGCCGGACGGCGGTCGGAGGGGTTGGTCGCGTTGATCCATTCTACTTTATAGGGGCCGTCGGTGACGCGGACGTTCACGGTGCCGGGGGTTTCGAGATAGACGAGGTAGGTGCGGCCGGGGTCAGCGAGGCAGAACGCGGCGGTGTCGGTGGACGCGGCGAGAGCGGGCGCGGGTTTGGTGGCGGCGAAGGGGAGTGACGCGAAGGTGTCCCAGACGCGTTTCAGAATATCGTGGCGGACTTGCTTGCGGGCCGCGGGCTCGAGGGTGCCGGTGAAGCCCGAGGAGGAATCCCCGTCGTTGTCGGCGTAGACGAGATTCGCACCGCAAAAATGAATGACGTAGGCATTCTTCCGGATGTCGGCGTCGCTGTAATCGGCCTTGTTGGAGCGGATGTGATACATGTTGCCGGACCAGAGCGTTTCCTGGGCGAGCAAGGGCTTTTGAAAATGGTGGTTCTTGAGCAGGCCTGCGGCGAGTTTGCGGCGGTCGAGCGTTTTCGGCCCCTGCAGCGTGCCGTAGGTGAGCCAGGCGGCGTCCTTGAACTCGTCGTCGCCCGTCTGATTGTGCAGCGAGAGAGCGTGTCCGAAGGGATCGCTCGCGGCGATCTCCAGGCCCATGAGGTTGATCTCGTCGGTGGAGAGGTAATCTTTGTTCCGGAGCCGCGGCTCTGGACCGCCGACGTTGAAGAGGAGATTCCAATACGGGGCGAGACGCGCCGTGAGGTAGCGAATGTAGAGCGTGCGCTCGGTGCGGTCGTGGGGGAAATACGAGTCGCGGCCGAAGAATCCGGCAAACGGATACACGATCAGTTGCCGCGCGGCGAGATCGTCGAGGATCTTTTCCATGCGGCGGTATTCCTCGGCCTTGAGGGGCCAAAGCGCCGGCGTTTCCCAGCCGTCGCCGCGGCCGGCGGCCCGGCGATTCTGGTAGTGGCTGGCAACGGAGAGCGTGTTGTAGCCCTGCTGCTTGGCCCAATCGAGAAAGGCGGTGCGCTTATTGCCGTCGGTGGAGTTGTCTGCGTCGTCCCAGTTGCGGGCGAAGAAACGGTCGCCGATGTGCAGGGCGCGGAGCGTGGTGGCTTCGCCGGTGCCGCGGTAGCCGAACCACGTCGGGTTGGCGGCGTGGACGGCGATCATGCCGGGGAGATCTGAGGCGACGCACTCGAAAGTGCCACTGGCGCCGGGGGTGCCGTCGGAAAATTTCGCCTCGTAACGCCACGTGCCGGGCAGGTCGGGCATGAAGCGGAGACGCCAGGTCTGGTCGCCATCGTGGAAGCCCCAGAAGGTGACCGTGCGGCCGTCGGGGCGGGTGAACGTGGCGTCGAGGGAAACGTCGCGGTAGGGGTCGGTGTAAGTCTTCGCGTTGGTGACCGACGTCTCGAAACGATCCCAGCGGGGAACTTTTTTCGACGCGGCGTCAGCGGCTATGCCCGCGAACGGCAGACAGAGTGAGAGGAAAACGAAAAGACGGGGGAGGGAGCCGGGATTCATTGGGGGAAATGCAGCCAGAAGACAGGGTGCCCACGGAACACACGGAATACACGGAAACTCGATCCGATTAAACGGTCGGCGGCGTGGTATTCCTTCCGTGTAGTCCGTGTGTTCCGTGGGCGAAAGGATCGGGGGTCTTGGAGTGTGCGGGTATGCTCAGAACTGACGGGTCCACTCGAGGCTGAAGGCGCGGCCGGCCAGGAGATTCTGCTGGCTGCTCCCGATGAAGCCTCCAGACGTGAGCGGCGGTTCTCGATCGAACACATTGTTCACGGTGAAGCGAAGTTTGGTGTTTTTCAGCCAGCGGCTGTCGCTGCGAATGGTGTAACCGACATAGGAATTCCAACTGACCGAGCTGCCGATTTTGGAATAATAAAACGTGGTCCCCTGGTCGAAGACTTTGGCGATGTAGTCCGGGCGACCGAGGCTTTCGTAAACGGCGGCCGTGGTCGAAGCGCCGGGGTCCACGAGCCGGCCGATGTAGTAGGCGGTCGCGCCGGCATTCCACCGATCTTTGCGCCAGAGCACGCCCGCATCGCCGCGCATGCGCGCGGACCCGCCGCGCAACAGACGCGTAATGCGCGGGCCGCCGGGATCGGCGACGGTGTAGGATTCGATCAGATACGCGGCGTTGGCTAATAAGGTGAGGCGACCGAACGGGCGGCTGGGTAAATTCCAATTGAGCCCGAAGTCCACGCCCGACGCGGCACCGGCGGAACGGTTTTCAGTCAGCGAACGCGTGCTAAAGATCTGGCCGACCGGCGCGAGTTGTTGAGCCGCGGGCCGCGTGGCGTTGTAGGCGGCGAAGGCCGCGCGATCTGCCGCCGACACCGCGACGCGGACGATGCGCGGGTCGCCTTTGTAAGCGGTCGTGCCGCTGCCGAGGTCGATTTGATCGACGCGCGTGCCGGCGCCGAGTTGCCGCTGCGTCTCTGCCGCCAGCAGGGCGGAGTCCAGCGTGTTGATCGTCGCCGTGGAGAAGGAGCCGAGGATGCCACGTTGTTTGATCTGCCAGTAATCCAGCGTGAACGAGAGGCCCTTGATGCGAGGCACGTCGACCGCGACGCCGACCGAGCGGCCCTCGCTGAACTCGGGGCGGAGGCCGGGGTTGGAACCGGTGACGGCGTTGGAACGGTAGCTGCCTTCGCCGGTGGCGGGATTGCGGTAGAGATCGATCTGATTGACCGTGTTCGCCGTGACCTGACCTTGGTAAAGGGCCGGCAGCGAAGGAGCGAGAAAACCCTCGTTATAGGATGCGCGCACCATCGCCCACGGAGTCGGTTTCCAATTGGCACTGTATTTCGGTTTCGTCGTGGTGCCGAAATCGCTGTAGTCCTCGAACCGAGCGGAGGCCGTCAGCTCCAGCGAGTGGACCAACGGCAACTGGCTCGACGGCAGCACGACCGGCAGAACCGTCTCGGCAAAGGCGCTGAACACCTGCCGCTTGCCCGACGATGGCGGCAGCGCGGCGTTGGTCAGGTGCGTGCGGGTCGTGGGCAGGGACGGCGCATCGCGGCCCACGCGGTAGCTCTCTTCGCGATATTCGGTGCCGGCCGCGAGGGCGACCGTGCGCTGCCGGAACGTGAAGAGGTCGCCGCTAGCCGTCGCGAGCGCGGTGGTGAGATCGGCGAAACCGCGATTCACAAACGGAACTTCCATCGCGCGCAGGACGGATTCGGAATTCTGATACGTCCGGTCGATGACGACGGCCCCATTCTGCACCTTGAACGTGTGGCCGAAGGGATTGAACGCCGTGGCGTCGGTGCGGCCCAGCGCTGCGGCATAGGCGGGGATGAACACATTGCGTTCGTTGATTTCCTTGATGCTGGAGCCACCGTAAACCGCGGCGGCATTCCATGACCAGGTTCGACCGAACTTGCCGCGGAGTCCGCCAGTGACGCGGTAGATTTGCGACGTGGCCTCCGTGGTCGCCGTGGGATAATCGGGCAGGGTGTAGTCGCTGATGCCGATGGTGCGCGCCGCGCCGGTCAGTCGTGCCGTGCCGTCGGTGTTGGGTGCTCCGGTTGGATGATAGAAACGCGAGCCGAAGGGGTTGTAGGGATTGTCGGCCGCCATGGTCACCTTGCCTTCGGAACCGGAGGTCGAGAACATCGGGCTGCGCAGGACCGCACTGGTCGCGCGGTAGAAATAGTAATCGGCGTAGGCCGTGAGTTTTTCGGTCAGATTGAAGCTGAGCTTCTCGTATAGACTGAGCCGGGTCGTGCGTGGCTGGCTGAAATAGTTGGCCTGAATATCGGCGTAGAACTCGGGATTCGCCAAGCGGGTGGGGGCCGCGGTCGTGATCGCCGGGACGCCGCCCACGGGTCGGAAGTAGGTGTTGGCGGTGGCGGTGCCCACGAAGAATGTCGGATAGAAACCGACCGCGCTGCGGGTGTTAAACGGGCCCGCGGGCGAATTCCAAGGCGCGGGCGCGAGCGCGCTGCGGTCGTCGCTCGCCGTGAAGCTGCGGTCCCGGAAATAGAGGGCGTTGCGGTAAAGAAAGCTCCACGTCGAAAGCAGATTGCCGCGGCCCTGCGCGAAACTCGTGCCGTTGGTGATGACGGCCTCGGCCGTTTCCGCTCCGCCGTGCTGCGTGGTGCCGCCGCGGAAGATCACTTCGGTGCCGCGGAAATCGCGCTTGGTGATAAAATTCACGACGCCCGCGGTGGCATCGGAGCCGTAGATCGACGAGGCGCCGTCGCGGAGCACATCGATCCGCTCCAGGCCGCGCGCGGGCAGGGCGTTGACGTTCGTGGGCAGGTTGAGCCCCTGGATAATCGCGCGCGGCGGCATCCGCAGTCCATCGAGTAGCACGAGGGTGTTCGAGTCGCCGATGCCGCGCAGGTTGAGCGAGGCGGCGTCGCCGCGCCCGGCAATCGCGGATGGCCCAAACTCATTGGTGCCAGAGCTCGTCACCTGCGGCATCGCCTGCAGCAGCTCGACCGGAGTGGCGGGGTTGCGCGCTTCGATCGCCTCGCGGTTGAAGACGGTGACGGGGAGCACCTTCTCCATTTCGAGCCGGCGGATGTTGGTGCCGGTGGAAACGGTGAAGGCCTCGAGCTGAATGACCTCGCCGGCCACCATGGGAGCGGCGCCGGTCGGCCGGGCAGACGGGGGGGTGGCCGCCTGAGAGAAAAGCGCGGGGCAGAGGCCGGAAAGCGCGAGCGCGACGGAGACTAGCGCGCGCCGGAAGGAGGTCGGAGCTGGGGTGGAGGGCATGGGGTGGGGGCTCCGACTGAGCATGGGCGGATACTCGGGCTTGTCAACAGACAGTATCACTGTATACAGTAATAGAGGAAATGAGTCCACGGTTTTTCGGCGACGGGCCTTTAAAGAATGCGCGCGAGCGCGATCAGGGCGAGAGTCACAGTCATCGCGCCGCCGATGCGGGTGGAGATCTGGGCGAAGGGCATCAGCTGAAGCCGATTCGCGGCGGTGAGGATGGCGACATCGCCGCTGCTGCCCTGACCGCTGTGGCAGGCGTTCACGATCGCGGCCTCGATCGGGTAGAGCTTCACCCAGCGGCCGACGATGAAGCCGGTGGCCATGAGAGACGCGACGGTGGCGACGATCGTGACGAGGTTTTTCCAGGCGAGGGCGGCGACGAGTTTGTCCCAGGGGAGAAACGTGATGCCGACGGCGAAGAGGACGGGAAACGTGAAGGCGGTCGTGAAGAACTTGTAGACTACGCGGGCGTCTTCCTGCATGGCGGGCGGGGCGACGCGTCCCAGTTTCACAAATACAGCCAGGAACAGCATGCCGATGGGCGCGGGCAGGCCGGTGAAGTGATAGAGAATCAAACCCAGCAGGTAGAGGGTGATGATGAACATGCCCGCCGCGGCCACTCCGGCGAGGTCGATCCCGTGCGACACGGTGGGCTCCGCGACGGTGTCCATCTGGCCGTGCTCGCCGGGCTGGAGCCGGCCTTCACCGGTGAGATGGGGGAATTTTTTCCCGATGAAGTTCAGCAGGCCACACAGCACGACGGCGACGAGGCTGCCGAACATCACCGGTGGCAGCACGCGGGCGAACTCCTCGCCTTGCGTAGTGCCGTTGATTTCGGAGTAACCAATGGAGAGCGGAATCGCGCCCTCGCCGACGCCGCCCGCCATGATCGGAATCACGATGTAGAAGAGTGCGTGTTTGGCGCCGAGCCCTAGCGCCCAGCCGACCGCGGTGCCGACGGCCATCGCGACGACCGAGCCGATAGCGAGGGGCACGAAGATCTTGAAAAACCCGCGCACGAGCACGGTGCGATCCATGCTCAGGATACTCCCGACGCAGATCGCGGCGATGAAGAGGTAGAGCATTTTCGTCGAGTTGGTGAAGTCGGCGATCGTCTTTACGACGACGGCGGGAATCAGATTGTGATAAGAAAGATAAGAGGGGAGGAACGTCGCGAAGATGATCGGGCCGCCGACGTGTTTGAGCAGTGGCACCCGTTTGCCGAGCGCGGCGGCGGTGAAG
>JANPIT010000151.1:0-2332 GCA_031425115.1 Opitutaceae bacterium
GAAATCTCCGCGCCAGGGAAACGGGCGAGCAGGCGGGCGTGGAGTTGTTCGACGGTTTCCATGGGCGCTAACGCGAAGCTCCAAGCGCCAAGATCCAAGCTCCAGGAAATCGCCAAGCTTCAAACTGGAAAAAAATGGAAGTTGAGAGTTGGTGTTTCATGGGAGCTTGGAGCGCTTGGATCTTGGAGCTTCCCGCGCCACGGCTAGTTTTGGCCCTTCTCAGAACGCACGATCGTCGGGGGTTGCCAGACCGCGGGGTTGAGCGGCGGCTCGAGGTCCTTCGCGCCGAATTCGGGAACTGGATACTCGCAGGTGGCGTCGGGCTGGAGGTGGCGAGGAGCAGCGGGGCCGGTGAGTTTCTGCCCGCGGATTTTTTCCTGAAGCGCCATGAGGCCATGGAGGAGTGCTTCAGGGCGGGGGGGGCAGCCGGGGATGTAGATGTCGACCGGGATGAAGCGGTCGATGCCCTTGAGCACGTTGTAGCCCTGCTTGAAGGGGCCGCCAGAAATCGCGCACGCGCCCATCGCGATGCAGTATTTGGGCTCGGGCATCTGATTCCAAAGACGCACGACTTGCGGGGCCATTTTTTTGGTGACCGTCCCGGAGACGATGAGGAGGTCGGCCTGGCGGGGAGAGGGGCGGAAGACTTCCGAGCCGAAACGGGCGATGTCGAAGCGCGCCATGGACGCGGCGATCATCTCGATCGCGCAGCACGCGAGGCCGAATTGAAGCGGCCACACCGAGTGGCTGCGGCCCCAGTTGTAGAATTCCTCCAAGCTGGTGAGCAGGATGCCCTGGCGACGGAGCTCGGCGCGGTCAGGCTCGGTGATGCCTGTGGGGAGCGTGGTGGAGAAGTCGCTCATGTTATTTCCACTCCAAGTGGCCGCGGTGCCAGGCCCAGACGAGCCCCTCCGCAAGCAGCAGCATGAACACGAGCATCGCGAGCAGGGCACCGGTGGGGAGGCCGGAGAAGGCGACGGCGAAAGGCAGGAGGAAGAGCACCTCGACGTCGAAGATCAGAAAGAGAATCGCGTAGAGATAATAGTGCGCCTTGAACTGGATCCAGGAATCGCCGGTGGGCGCGACGCCGCACTCGTAGACGTCGTTTTTGACGGCACTCGGTTTGGCGGGCTGGAAGAATTTGAACCAGAGCTGGGCGATCGACAGGAGGAGCAGAGGGAACGCGACCGCCACGAAAGCGAAAAGGGCGAGGAACGCGTAGGGGTGCTGGGTCATGCGGCGCAGGGAAAGATTTCAACGCTCAGCCAGGCGTCTCAATTCTCAATAACTTCCCTTTCTTGGCGAAAGCTGTGCATGGATTGCCGCGCGGAGGAGGTCATCACCGATTTTGGGGTGCGCAAGCGGTGGGCTCGCGGGAGGTGGGACGACTAGAAGGGCAGCGGGGATAGATTTCAACCCACAGTCGGGCGGGTGGAATTCAAACGCGATAAACTTATCACCGGAGCACGGGGTGGGTGGGAATCTTATCGTTCCGCGGCGTGGGCGGCGTCATTGCAAGAGGAGGTCGCGCAGGGCGCCGTGGACGATGAGATCGCCGTCAGGTGCGGTCAGGGCGGCGCCGACGTGGGGGTGCGCGATACAGAGCGCAGCGATGTCAGCTTCGAGCATGACGAAAAACGCGGTCGAGAGCGCGTCGGCCTGCGCGGCGTTGGGCGCGAGCGCCCAAGCGCGGCTCGTGCGCGAAGCCGGTGCGCCGGTGCGTGGATCGATCAGATGTGCGCCTTTGACGGCAGTGCCCGAACCGCTGAGCGAGAGGCCGGTGAGCGTGAGCGTGCGCTGACTGCGGCCTTCACCGATACCAACGGGCCAGCCGCGGGCCTCGAGCGCGGGCGCGCCGAGCGCGAGCACACTGCTGCCGCCGGCGTTGAGACACGCGGCATGAATGTCCCACTCGCGCAGGGTGTCGGCCATGCGGTCGAGTGCGAAGCCTTTGCCGACGGCGCCGAGATCGAGATGCAGGGAATCGGCGTGGGAGGTGAGGGTGTGCGCTGCGGGATCCAGCGTGAAGGGCGGCAGGTCGGGCGCGAGACCGGGCGGGCGGGTCGAGGCGTAGGCAGGATCGAAGGCGCGGCCGGTGGCGAGCGCGACATCGGCGGCGATGAGCAGGCACTCGAGGGTTTCGTGCGAGATCGTGGCGGTGGCGCCGGCATCGAGTCGGTTGGCGCGCGCGATGTCGCTCGATTCGATGTAGCGGCTCAGCAGCGTCTCGAGCCGGTCGAGCTCACGGAAGGCGGCTTCGGCGGCTTGTTGAGCGTAGTCACGTTCTGGATGCGCGACGACAATCTCGAAGAAGGTCGCCATCGCCTCGTGC
>JANPIT010000152.1:0-4187 GCA_031425115.1 Opitutaceae bacterium
AACCAGCCTCGCGCGCGCGCGAAACCAGAACTAGCGGGGAGTCGCCGCGCGGCGCTCAGGGGTGACTTCCGTGTCGTCCGTTTCCTTGAACCAGCCGTCGAGCGCCGTGCGAAGGCGCTTCAGCGCCGCCGCGTGCTCGGCTTTCTCGGAGGTAGCGAGATTCGTCAGCTGGTCGGGATCCGTGGTCAGATCGAACAGCTGCTCTTCTGGCTGGCGAGGCGCGACGAGGAACTGCTGCGCAGGTGTGAGCTTCCCCTCGGCGTTGAGCTGCTTAATCAGATTCCAAACGGGATACTGCGTTTCCTTGTAATTGTTTTTCGCGAGCAGCGGGACTTCGGGGGTAAGCGTGCGGATGTATCGAAAACGCGCGTCGCGCGCCGTCCGGATCGTCATCGCGGTTTCATCGCAGCGATCGCGCCCACTGAACACCACCTCGCGCGGTGCGGTCGCTTTATCGCCGAGGAACACTCGGCCCTGCATCTTCGCGGGGACCGGCGCGCCCGCGAGGGCGAGCATGGTCGGCGCCAAGTCGATCGCGGAGATGAGTTGGTTACTCACTTGCCCCGCCTTGAAACCGCGGGGCGCGGGAAAGTTTTTCGGCCAACGCACGAGCAACGGCACGTGCAGGCCTTCCTCGTAGCAAAACTGCTTGTCGCGCACGTGGCAGCGACCGTTGTCGGCGAAGAAAATAATGATGGTGTTGTCCGCCATGCCTTCGGTTTCGAGCTGTTTCAGCACCACGCCGACCTTCCGATCCAGCTCGGCGATCGAATCGAGGTAGCTCGCCCAATCTTCGCGCGTGGTCGGGTGCTCCGGGTAATACGGCGGGATTTTCACCGCGGCGCGGTCCGTCACTTTCGGTGCCTTGAACGCGCGATGCGGCTCCTGAAAATTGATCTGCGCGAAGAACGGCTGCTTACCCTTCAAGTCCTCCCAGCGGCGCGAGTCGAAGGCCGGCGTGTCGCTGAATTTGAAGTTCCAGTCCGTCTTGCCGTTGGTCCGCAACCCCATGTTCTCGGGAAACTCCGCGACGTTGGCCGACGCGTAACCGGCATCGCGAAACCAGCCCGTGAGCAAGCGCACGCCGTCGGGCAGAGCCTGCTTCTCGGCGGCCGGCGTCCGATGATGATGCGCGCGGATCGTCTGCGCATACATCCCCGTCATCCACGCGGAGCGGCTGGCGGAGCAAACTGGCGCGGTCGTGTAGAAATGTGTGTAACGCATGCCGGACGCCGCGAGCGTATCGAGCACGGGCGTCTTCGCCGCGGCGGTGCCGTAGCAATTCAACTCCACCCCGAGATCGTCACCGAGGATCCAGAGGATGTTCGGGCGTTGGTCCGCGGCGCGTGCGGCGACGATCAGGCAGGCAAACAAAAGTGTAAGGATTTTTTTCATACGGTTCTGATTTAAGAAGGAGAGGTCATTTCAAACGCGCACCGGCCCGGACTCGCCGTGTCGGCGGGGAGCGAGGCGTAACGCTCCAAAAAGTCCCACCAAGCAAACAAGCCCCGCCACGAGATAGCACATGCGATACGAATTCACGACGTCGGCCAGCAGGCCGGCGAGGATCGTCGCCGCACTCGTCACACCGGCGCGCGTCATTTGCACGGCGGCGAAGATCGAGCCGCGACGCTTCGGCGGGGCGTTGTGAAACATCAGCGGCACGATCGGCAGATGCACGATCACCCACGACGCCTTGAACAGGATGAGCCCGATGATGAGCGACTGAAGATCGTGGACCCAAAAAACGAAAGCGGCCTCCACCGCCGCCACCATAATGAAGCCCGCGATCAGCATCGGCCGCGCGCCGAAGCGGTCGACCATCCAGCCCACCGGATAAGGCATCACGAAGCTCACGATCAGCGCCGCCGTCGTGGTCGTGCCGAGGACCGTCTTGGAGAAACCGAGCGTCTCCGTCACGAAGAGTGCGTGCAGCATCTCCGTGAGCGCGAGCGCCACGAGGACCGCGGAACCGCAGATGGCGACGTTGCGCGTCTGCGGATCACGCAGCTCGGCCAGCGGCCGGAGCGGGTGGTAGCGCTGCGGCGGCGGCAGATCCGTGGGGACATTTTCGCGCAGGAACCAGCGCGCGACGAAGTAGGAAATCGCCACGAAGCCCATCGCGCCCGCGTAGGGCCAGAACTCGTTCTGATCGGCGAGCGGCACAAAAACAAACGTCATCCCGACGCCCGCCGTCGCAGTGATAACCATCCGTGTGCCGTTGGCCCGCCCGAGATCGCCAGAAGTGAACGTATCGCCATACATCGGGTCGCCCGTGCCGTAACACACGTCGAGCGCGGCTTGCATCACGAGGTTCACGATGAAGAGCACCGCGATCACGAGGAGCGTGTGGCGATACTCGAGCGGGACGATGAACGGCAGCGCGCCCAGCACCGCGACCGAACAAAACACCGCGAGCCAGCCGCCTAAAAGATACGGCCGGCGGCGCCCGTGCCGGCTACGGTGACTGTCGCTTTTCCATGCTGCATACGGCTGCACGAGGAATCCGCAGATGCGGTTCATCGCGACTATGATCCCGATCAGCGTGATGTTGCTGGTGAAATGCTTCGCCGTGATCGGCAGCATGTTTGCCGTGACGGCGTCGACGCTCCCCGCCCCCGCCATCATCAAGCCCATGAGCACCATCGAGCGGCGCTCGAGGCGAGGCCCGGCAGGGGAAAGTTCGGCCATGGCGGTTTCCGAGGTGGAGCGCGTTCTCTGCAACGCGCTGGAGCGCTTCGAGCCAAGCGGCTTGAGTTCAAGCCGCCCCACTCACGTTTTCAGTTCAGACTTTCCAACCATCGCGCGCGCTGATCGCGATATGGCGATTCAACGACGGATCATTGGTGATCTTGCCGGCCTTGGCGTCCCACTCGAGTTTCTTGCCCGTGCGCACGGCAACGACGCCAAGCAGCACCATTTCGGAGAGCGGCACCGAGTATTCGAAATTCGAGCCGGGCATCGGCCCCGTCTTCGCGATCGCATCGAGCCATTCTTTCATCGGCCCGCCGACCACGCGCGGAATCGTCGCGGGCGGACGGTTCTTCTTGAACTCCTCCATGGTCGCGGCGCCGAGCAAGCGCGGGCTATCGGGGCGGCCGCCCCCGGCGTAGATGGTTTGTTTCTCGCCGACCATGAACATGCCGCGCTCGGGCAGTCCGGGCTTCTTCGCATCATCCTCCCAGCGTGCTGGCCGCTTAGGCTTCATGTCCGGTCCCTCGAACCATTTCATCACCACCGGCGGACGTGATCCGCGCGCCGGGAAGCGATACGTCACCTCCGCGGTCTGCGGCACAATCACGTCGCTCTGCTCGCTGACCTTCGCTTCGACCGAGGTCGGCGAGCCGAGGTCCAGCGCCCAGAACGGCGCATCCAGCGTGTGACACGCCCAATCGCCGAGCATGCCATTTCCGTAATTCCACCAGCCGCGCCAGCGCACGGGGGCGATGCTCGAGTGATACGGCCGCTTCTCCGCGGGTCCGCACCAAAGATCCCAATCGAGCGTCGCCGGCGGCTGCTCCGCCGCGAGCGGCAGCGACGCCGGCCGCGCGAAATAGCGCTCGTTAAATTCCGGCGACCACGCGTGCACTTCGCGCACGTCACCCGTCACGCCCGCCGCCACCCACTCGCGCATGAGGCGAATGCCGTCGGTGGCGCGTCCCTGATTTCCCATCTGCGAGATGATGCCCTTTTGCTTCGCGGCATCGCGGAGAGCCCGCGCCTCACCGACCGTGTGCGTGAGCGGCTTTTCCACGTAGACGTGCTTGCCGTGTTTGATCGCGAGCATCGCTGCCGGGTAGTGGTGATGATCCGGCGTCGAGACCGTCACCGCATCGATCTTATCCGCCATCTTGGCGAACATCTCGCGGTAATCCTTGAACAACGCGACCGTCGGCAAGTCGGCGCTCGTGAGCTCCGAATTCTTCTTCAACTCGGCACCGCGTTTGTAGGTCTCCTGCACGCGCTCCTGGTCCACATCGCAAAACGCGACCAGATTCACGCGCGGATCCTTCATCAGCTCCGAGACCGCGAAGAAGCCACGGTTTCCGATACCGATGCAGGCGACGTTGATCTTGCCGTTGGCAGACGGGCCGGCCTGGCCGATGCTGAAACGCGGCAACGTGAAAGCCGCGGCAGCGAGCGCTGACGTTTTGAGAAACGTGCGGCGGGTCGGTGCCGCTGGAAGC
>JANPIT010000153.1:0-13616 GCA_031425115.1 Opitutaceae bacterium
GATTATTCGCTCGCCCGCGACGGACGCGCGCTCCTCTACACCGTTTCCTCCCGCACGGCAGAATCGAACGGCGTCTATCTCGTGACGCCCGGCGACGCCGCCGCGCCGGTTGGCCTGTTGTCAGGCCGGGGCCGATACAGCCGGCTCGCCTGGGACCGCGAGCAAACGCAAGCGGTCTTTGCGAGCGATCGCGACAGCGCCGCGACCCGCCCGGCCGCGACCACGAGCGCCGCTCCGAAATCGAGTTCGCCCGCAAGCACGGCCGCGAACCCCAGCACGAGCGCGAGCACGCGCTACAAACTTTACCGCTGGGAGCGCGGCGCCCCCGCCGCCGTCGCGGTTGTGACCAGTGAAACGAAAGGCTTGCCCAAAGAGTTCGTCGTGAGCGGCACGGCCACCGCGTCGTTCTCGCGCGATGGCAAAAAACTTTTCGTCGCCGCCGCGCCCGCCCCGAAGCCGCGCTCGCCCGCAGCCAGCCTGCCCGATGAGGAAAAAGTCACCGCCGACCTGTGGCACTGGCGCGACGGCCATATTCAGCCGATGCAAAAAGTCCGCGCCACCCAGGAGCGCACGCGCACCTATCGCGGTGCACTCGACCTCGCGACGATGCGCTACACCCAGCTCGCCGACACCACACTGGCCACCGTCACGACGAGCGACGACGGCGCGCGCGTGTTGGGTCAGGATGATCGCGCCTATCGCCACTTGGTCGATTACGACGGCCGTTTCTCGGACATCTACGTCGTCGACGCCGAGACTGGTGCGCGCCGGCTGGTCCTCCAAAAACTGCGCCAGGAATCGGCCGTCGGCTTGCTCTGGTCGCCCGACGGAAAATGGGCCGCCTACTATCAAGACAAGCAATGGCACATACTCGCGACAGCCACCGGCACCACGCGCTCGCTCACGGCAAAAGTTTCCGTCGCGTTTCACAACGAGCACGACGATCGTCCGCAACCGCCCGCGGCGCATGGCGCGGCCGGTTGGACGAAGGACAGCCAGTCCTTTCTCGCCTACGATCGCTACGATGTGTGGCAACTTTTCGCCGACGACCGCGCGCCGAAGAATCTCACCGCGGCGTCGGGCCGCGCGCAGAAAATCCAGTTTCGCGCCCAGCGAATCGAGGCCTTCGACGAGGACGACGACGAGCGCGGGATCGATACCGCCAAGCCCCTCGTGCTTCGCGGCGAGAGCGAGGAGACGCGTGCCACCGGTTTTTCCCGCACGACCTTCACCAGCACCGCAGCCCCCGAGCGGCTGATCTGGGGCGACCGGAATCACCGCTACGTCGGCCGTGCGCGCGACGCTGACACGCTCCTCGTCACGACCTCGCGTTTCGACCAATACCCGGACGTGCATGTCACCAACTCGTCGTTCTCCGCGCTCAAGAAGGCGACCGATGGCGGTGCTCAAGTCGCTGCCTACACCTGGGGCCGCGGCGAGCTCGTGAGATTCACCAGCGCAGACGGCGTGCCGCTGCAGGCCGCGCTCTACAAGCCCGCAAATTTCGACGCCCAGAAAAAGTATCCAGTTATTGTCTACATCTACGAGCGGCTCTCGCAGAACGTGCACTCCTTCGTAAACCCCGCGCCAGGCACGAGCATCAACCTGTCGTTCTATGTCAGTAATGGCTACTGCGTCCTGATGCCCGACATCGTCTACAAAACGGGCGAACCGGGCCAGAGTGCACTCCGCTGCGTCATGCCGGCCCTCGATGCCGTGGTGAAGCTGGGCTTCGTCGACGAGAAAGCAGTGGGGATTCAGGGGCACTCCTGGGGCGGCTACCAGATTGCCTACATGCTCACGCAAACCGACCGTTTCCGCGCGGCCGAGGCCGGAGCCCCCGTGGGCAACATGACGAGCGCCTACTCCGGCATCCGCTGGGGCAGCGGCCTCCCGCGGCAATTTCAATACGAGACTGGCCAGAGCCGCATCGGCCAGCCGTTGCAGACCGCCACCAAGGCCTACCTCGAGAACTCGCCGATTTTCCACATCGAGCGGGTGAAGACGCCGCTGCTGATTCTCAGCAACGACCAGGACGATGCCGTGCCGTGGTATCAGGGCATCGAGCTCTTCCTCGCGCTGCGCCGCCACGGCAAGCCCGCGTGGCTGTTCAATTACAATGGCGAGTTCCACGGCCTGCGTCGCCGACCCAACCAGAAGGACTGGGCGCAACGCATGCATCAGTTTTTCGACCATCACCTCAAGGGCGTCGCCGCGCCCTCGTGGCTTGAGTCCGGCATTCCCTACATCGAGCGCGACGAGGAAAAGGAAAAGTTCAACGCACCCGGCAAAAAATCTCCGGCCGCAGAGCCGGTCGCTGCGGCAACACAGTAGTTGGGATTCTTTAAGCGACACAGAGATCACCGGCGCGGCACCGAGACCACAGAGGGATTGCTCTGTGAACTCGGTTTGGACTCTCTGTGAACTCTGTGTCGAAACCGACTTCCTCCGAACTCTCCTCCCTCGCGCTCCCGCACATCGCAAAGCTCCACGCCTACACGCCAGGCCTGCAGCCGACGGAATCCGGTTGGGTGAAGCTCAACACCAACGAGTGCCCCTACCCGCCGAGCCCGCGCGTCGCCGCCGCGTTGCAGCGTGAAATCGGCGCCGATGGCGCCGCACTGCGGCTCTACCCGAATCCCAAGAGTTCGCCGCTCCGCGCCGCCATCGCCCAGCTTCATGCCCGCGAATCGGCCGGCTTGACCGAAGCGAACGTCTGCGTCGGCAACGGTTCCGATGATATCCTCAATCTCCTGATCCGCGCCTTCGTCACACCGGCTCATGAGGTAGGGCGAACCGTCTCCGGTGAGCCGCTCCTTGATCCCCGACGGCTCGGCGGGGACGCCTCGCCCTACCCGCACGCCGCCGGTTTCACGCTGCCGAGCTACTCGCTCTATCCGGTGCTCGTGGAAATCCAGGATGGCCGCACTCGCGTCATCGAGTTCGACCGCGCGATGCGTCTGCCCGTCGAGCAAATCGCCGCTTCGACTGCCCGCGCATTTTTTCTTACGTCGCCCAACGCCCCGACCGGCGTCGCGTTTGCCAACGCCGACCTGGAGCGCGTGCTCGCTTCGTATCGCGGCCTGCTCGTGGTGGATGAAGCCTACGCGCCGTTCGCCACGGAAAACGCCATCCCGCTCCTCGCGCGCTACCCCAACCTCGTCGTTGTCCGCACGCTCTCGAAGGCTCACGCGCTCGCCGGCATCCGCGTCGGTTACGCGCTCGCGCACGCCGAGCTGATCGGCCTGCTCGACCGCGTGCGCGACAGCTACAACGTCAATCGCCTCTCACAAGCCGCCGCGCTCGCCGCCATCGGAGATCCGGGGTATTACGAGGGCATCATCGCGCAAGTGAAGGCCACGCGCGATCGCGCCCTTGCGGAGTTCGCCCAGACGCGCGGCTGGTTCACCTATCCGTCGCAGTCGAATTTCATCTTCACGGAGCCGAAGAACGCCCGCGGCGAGTCCGGCCCCACGATCGCGAAGGCCGGCTACGATTTCCTCTTCGCGCGCAAGGTGCTTGTGCGGCACTTCCCGAGCCATGCCTTGACCGCCTCATTTCTGCGCATCAGCGTCGGCACGGACGCCGAGATGCGCGTCCTCAGCGAAACACTCGACGCATGGCAAAGATCATAATCACGCCCAAGAGCGCCGGCGCTGTCGCTTCCGCCTCCCGCGGCCGTCGCGCCACCGTTCAGCGCAAAACTGCCGAAACCGACATCGCGCTCACCCTCGCGATCGACGGTCGCGGCGCCTCGACGATCGACACCGGCGTGCCGTTCTTCGACCACATGCTCACGCTGTTTGCGAAGCACGGACTGTTCGATCTGACGGTGAAGGCAAAGGGCGATGTCGACGTCGATTATCACCACACCGTCGAGGATGTCGGGCTCGTGCTCGGCCAGGCCTTCAAGGAGGCGCTCGGCGACAAGCTCGGCATCAAGCGCTATGGTTTTTTCATCCTGCCGATGGACGAGTCACTCGCGCGCATCGTGGTCGATGTCGGCGGGCGGCCGCATCTCGTTTACGAGGCTAACGCCCCGACGATGTTCGTGCGCGATTTCAACATCGTGCTCGTGAAGGAATTTTGCCGCGCGTTCAGCAACGCGCTCGGCGCCAATCTCCACGTGCAGCTCGTCTACGGCGAGGAGCCGCACCACGTGGCGGAAGCGATCTTCAAGTGCCTCGCCCGCGCCCTCGATGTGGCGACGCAAATCGAGCCGCGCGCGGCTGATTTGCTGCCTTCGACCAAAGGGAAAATCTAATTGGCAGGTGGGGTCGGCTCTCCGAGCCGGCCTGGGTTGAGGCCACGACTGCCGCGCAACCCAGGCCCGTTCGGAGAACGGGCCCCACCCGCAGAAGCCACGCATGTCCACCATCGCCGTCATCGATACCGGAATCTGCAACCTGCGCAGCGTCACCAAGGCGCTCGAGGCCGTAGGCGCGTCGATTCGAGTCGTGCGCACGCCGGAGGAAGTTGCGGCGATCTCCGCCCGCGGCCTCGTCCTCCCGGGCGTGGGCGCCTTGCGCGACTGCGTCGCGTCGCTCCGTGCGACAAAACTCGATACGACCGTGCGCGATTGGATCGCCGCAGATCGGCCGTTTCTCGGCGTGTGTCTCGGCATGCAGGCGCTCTTCGAACACTCCGAAGAGGGCAACATCACCGGACTCGGCGTGTTTCCCGGAAAGGTCGTGCGCTTTCAACGCCCGCGCGACTTCAAGATCCCGCACATGGGCTGGAATCAGATCCGGTTTGTGCAGCCCCACTCCGCTCTCGGCTCGCAGCTCGCCCCGTCCGGCGAAGCCTTCTACTTCGTCCACAGTTTTCACTGCCAGCCCGCCGATCCCGCGCTCGTGCTCGCGGACTGTGATTACGGCGGTGCATTTTGCGCCGCGATTGGTCGGGGCCGCGTCTTCGCGACCCAATTTCACCCTGAGAAAAGCCAGGCGAAGGGGCTGCAGATCTACCGCAATTTCGCGACCGTCGCCGCCGCGGCGTAGGCGATCTTTGATCGGAGAAACCGCTCATTCACGCTGATGGGATCGCGCTAATGGGCGCGATCGATCCAAAAACCGGCTTGTCTGCGTCGCGGCCATTGCCGCGACTGCATCAGCGTGCATTAGCGGTTTAATCATTTCCACGCCCGCGGCCTAATTCCGCGACCCGCACTCGACCGCGGCCAAACTTTCCTTTGCCAGCGACGCAGATTTAGCTTCGCTCGTCCAATATGGCCACAGCGTCGCTGAAACTAGACGACAAAGAATACCCTCTCCCCATCATCGTCGGCAGCGAAGGTGAAAAAGCGATCGACACGCGGCAGTTGCGCGCGACGACGGGCCACATCGCCTTCGATCAGGGCTACGGCAATACCGGCTCGTGCGAGAGCCAGATCACCTATCTCGACGGCGACAACGGCATCCTCCGTCATCGCGGGTATCCGATCGACCAGCTCGCCAATCACAGCGACTTCGTCGAGACCGCCTACCTTGTGATCTACGGCGAGCTTCCGACCCCGCAGCAGCGGAAAGAATTCGGGCTGCTCCTGCGCAAGAACGCCGCCGTGGAGACGCAGATGCAGAAAATCCTCGAGGGTTTTCCCACGACCGCGTCTCCCATGGCGATGTTGTCGGCTCTCGTCAGCGCGCTGCCCGCGTATCACGCCGATCTCGCGACGAATAATTTCGAGAAAGATCTGCAGCACTTCGACCTCGCCGCCGCGATCGCGATTTCGAAGATCCGCACCTTCGTGGCGATGATCTATCGCTACCAGAAAGGGCTGCCGTTCATCTTCCCGAAACAGGAGCTGCCGTTCTGCGACAACTTCCTGCACATGATGTTTTCCGAACCCTACAAGGATTACATCGCGATGCCGGAAGTGGCCAAGGCGCTCAACCTCGTCCTCCTGCTGCACGCCGATCACGAGCAGAACTGCTCCACCTCGACCGTCCGCATGGTCGGCTCGAGCGCTGCCAATCTCTTCACGTCGATGTCCGCCGGCATCTGCGCGCTCTCCGGTCCGCTCCACGGCGGCGCGAACGTCGCCGTCATGCAGATGCTCCAGTCGATTCACGATGAGGGCGACGACGGCACCCGTTTCATCGCCGCAGCGAAGTCCGGCTCGAAGAGCAACCGCCTCATGGGCTTCGGCCACGCCGTCTACCGCAACTTCGATCCGCGCGCGAAAATCATCGGCGAGGCCTGCGACGTCGTGCTCAACAAGCTCGGCATCGACGACCCGCTGCTGGCCATCGCCAAGAACCTCGAGCAGGCCGCGTTGAAAGATGAGTATTTTGTCACGCGGAAGCTCTACCCGAACGTCGATTTCTACTCGGGCATCATCATGCGCGCACTCGGCATCCCGATGAACATGTTCACGACGATGTTCGCGATTGGCCGCGCGCCCGGATACATCGCGAATTGGCGCGAGGTCGCATCGAATCCCAAGGGCCGCATCTATCGCCCACGGCAGATTTACGTCGGGCACACCAAGCGCGACTACGTGCCCATCGCGAAGCGCGGCTGATCCGCCGAAGGTGGAGCGGCTTGACCCCAAGCCGCTGGATTGAGCTGGAGCCGCGCCGCCCTCGCCGCGGATTTCGCCTACGCTCAATGCCCACAGCCGGCGTATCTCGACTGGCCGCCCACCGAAAACGGCTTGAGGTCAAGCCGTTCCACGCTCTGAAACCAGGCGAAACATCGCCTGCGTCGTTCGGTCCAAATTTGGATGAAACGACGTCTCTCCCTCCCTCTGGTCGCTGCGGCGACCGCTCTGTTATTTTTCGCCGGGTGTAACTCGTTCAATGCCCGCGCGCGGCAGATGTCCGGCGTCTACAACCAACTTTCCCCGAGCGAGCAGCAACGCCTGCAACGCGGGGCCATCAGCGTCGGTGACTCGCCCGAGATGGTTTACATCGCGCTCGGCAATCCCGACGAACGCCGCGATACCCTCAATGCCGACGGCACGCGCACCACGTGGATCTACCGCACTTATTGGCAGCAATACGAAGGCACCGCCTGGCTCGGCTATCGCCGCATCGTCGTGCCCAACCCTAACGGCCGGGGCTACGTCATTTACCACGAGCCCGTCACGCAGGATGTCTATCGCACGCACGTGGACGACCTTATCCGCGTGTCCTTCGCCAACAACTCCGTGCAGCAGGTCGAGCAAACGCGGCGCTGAGCGTCGGGTTAGCCCGACTGTCATCGAAAACTGGGGACGCGGCGCCCTCGCCGCGTTTCCGTCGAACCACCGCGGCGGGGTCGCGGCGGCTCCAGTTTTCCAGGTTATTTCGGGGCGTCTTTCGCTTTCGCCCCGCCACGGAAAATTTCATCCAGCTCCAGCCCCGTGAGCCGCGTGAGTCCGCTCATTAATTTCCAAAACACGAACATCGTGACCGCCATCGTCGGCAGCATGATCACCGGCAGGCTCAGGCCATTCATCTTGCCGAGCTCGGCGTTGAACTCAGCCGTGCCCGCCGGACTTTTCAACAGGTAGCGCGCGAGTCCGAAGTTCAACACGGCACTGAGCAAAAAGGAAAATGCCATCCCGTAACTCGCCCGCGCCAGCAAACGGTCGAGTTCACCGCGCTGCCCGCGTTCCTCGAGCACGGCGTCGACGCGCGCGGTGTCGATCACCTGATCGTTCCACAGCATCTCCCGCACGAGCGGGCGTTTCGTGCGCATGGAGATCAGCACCGCCGCGCCGAAGATCGTGGGAATCGCCGCCTCCTTGATCGCAAACGCCATGGGCCCCGCCTTGACCTGATTCAGCCCACCCGTGAGCAGCACGCTCACGATGCCGATGATCGAAAACAGGTTGGTTTTCTTCCGCTGGATGAGGTCGTAGATGCCGTAGCCGAGCGGAAAGATCAGCGCGACCACCATGCCCCACTGCGGCCCGAGCCGGTTCTCCGCGCTCAGCTTCATCAAGACGAAGGTCGGGATCGCCAGATTGCAGGCGAGGTTGAGGAACAGGTTTTCCTTCTTGGGCGCGGGAGAAGACACGGCAGGAAGGAATCTGGAACTCAGGAACTCAGGAAGGGGAAAATTACGCTCATTTTCCTGATTCCCTGAGTTCCAGATTCTCTTCATGGTCTGCGGCCCATGCTCCTCCTCGGCGTCAATATCGACCACTGCGCTACGCTCCGGCAGGCGCGTTACCGCGACGCGGGCACGACCAGCGGCGGCGCCGTTGAGCCAGATCCCGTTACGTTTGCCCTGCTCGCCGAACGCGCCGGCGCCGATGGCATCACGGTCCACTTGCGCGAAGATCGCCGTCACATTCAGGAGCGCGATGTCTGGCGCCTGCGGGAGTGCATCGGCACGCGGCTCAATCTCGAGATGGCCTGCACTCCGGAAATGACGGCGCTCGCCCTGAAGCTGAAACCCGAGTTCGTCTGCCTCGTGCCGGAAAACCGCCAGGAAGTGACGACCGAGGGCGGCCTCGATGTGCTCGGCAACCGCCAGCGCGTGGGTGCATGTATCGACGCGCTGAGCGCGGCTGGGATCGAAGTCAGCCTCTTCATCGGACCCGACGAACCCCAGATCGAGGCGAGCGCCCAATTGCGCGCGCCCTACATCGAGCTGCACACCGGGGCCTACGCGCATGCCTACGCCACTCCCGCGCGCACCGCCGAATTCAAACGCCTGCAACGCGGCGCCGAGCGTGCTCACGCCCTCGGTCTCCTCGTGAACGCCGGCCACGGCATCAACTACGTCAACATCGCCGAGGTCCGCACCTTGCCCCATCTGCACGAGCTCAACATCGGCCACAGCATCGTGAGCCGGGCCCTCTTCAGCGGTGTCGACGAAGCCGTGCGCGAAATGAAATTGCGGATGAGAGGCTGAGTTTTTGCCCACGGAACACACGGAATACACGGAAACAAGACCCGTCTAATTTCTGCCGTTTTCTTCCGTGTATTCCGCGTGTTCCGTGGGCCCACTCTGATGGATATCTCACTTCCTCCCGGCGGCATCCTGATCGGTATCGGCACCGATATCATCGAGGTGGAGCGGGTGCGCGGCGTGCTCGAGCGGCAGGGCGAGCGCTTTCTCACCCGGGTCTTCACCGATGAGGAGCGCGCCTATTGCTCCCAGATGAAGCATCCACACAAGCACTACGCTGCGCGCTTCGCCGCGAAGGAAGCGGTCTCCAAATGCTTCTCGACCGGTATCGGCGCCGAGTTGGGCTGGCGCTCCGTTTCCATCTATCATGGCGAGCGTCATCAGCCGCTCGTGCGCCTCGACGAGAAAGGCGAGGCCCTGCTCCGCCACGTCGGCGCCACCCACGTGCACATCAGTCTCTCGCACACGGACACCGTCGCGATGGCCGTCGCCGCACTGGTGCGCGCGTGAGTTGTCTGCGGACTCGCGCCCATGAATGACGACGACGAGAGACCGCCACGCTCCGACTACGAGCGCTCGACCGCGAAGCTATCGAAAACACCGTCGTGGGTGATGCTCGGCTTTATCCTCGGCGCCCTGTTCGTCATCGCCCTGCCGCCCTTGCGGAAAAAACCGGCGCCCGCCCCGGAAACCGTTCGCGTCGAGTTCACCCGGCCCGCGGCGCCCCGCGAGCCTCGCCCGCTTTCCGAGATCGAGGGCGTCTTCGCGGTGTGGGGTAAACACGCGACCTGGTTCAACGACACCACGGAGGTCGCGCTCTGGAACACCAAGGATCGCGCGTTCACCGATTTCTACGAAGTGCGGCGTTTCGGCGACGACTACTATTTTCGCTCCCTCACTTCTCTCACACGACGGATCGTGAAGCACGGAAAACCCCTGCCCGAATCTCCCCTGCAATTCACCGAAACCGAGGAGCAGTATCGCGACTGGCTGGAACACGGCCGCATCGAACGACCCACCGAACCCCCGCCACGATCCGGCGCACCCACCTCCCACCGCATCGTGCCCGCCGACCCTGCGCTAACGCCGACGCCTCCCCCGACGGCGGAGAAAAATGCACCGCCACGCATCCCGTCGTCCGTGACCACTCCTCCCCGCCCGTGATCGCCGGCAGCATTCCCCTCCTTTCGTGCGACGCCGCTCGCGACTTGGAGAAAAATCTCTTCGCGGGCGACGAGTCGAAGGAGTGGCGCGCCATGAAACGGGCCGGACGCGCCGTCGCGACCGCGGTGCTCCGCGACTTCGCCGAGATCGGCGGCTTCCCGTCTACCGGCCGCATCCTCGTCCTCGTCGGCAAAGGCCATAACGGCGGCGACGCACTGATCGCCGCGCAAGCCATCAGCGAGCGGGTGCCGGGCGCGCGCATCGAAGTCCACTTTGTGTTTGGCGAACGCGCGCTGCGGCCCCTCGCCGCTCGCGCGTGGCGCGAATTGGCCCAGGCCGCACCCGATCGGGTGACGATCGTCCGGTCCCTTGCGGCTGCCCCACCGGCGATTGATCTCTGCCTCGACGGTGTATTCGGTTTTCAATTTCGCGCGCCCGCCGACGATCGCGTGACCGCGCTCTTCACGCGCGTGAACGCGTTGCCGATCCGGCTCCGCGCCGCCGTCGACCTGCCGAGCGCGGGATTGTGCCGCGCCGATTTCACCTACGCGACCGGGAGTGTGAAGTTTCCGGCGCTCGATTCCGCGAGCGCCGGCCGCGTGCGCTATCTCGATCTCGGTTTTTTTGCCAGCGACTCACCGGGTGCAGCGCGCCTGCTCACGCGTGCGGTGCTGGCCCCGCTCGCCACACTGCGCCCGGCCGTCTGTGACAAACGCACCTTCGGCCATGTCTGCGTGCTTGGCGGCTCGCGCGATTATCCCGGCGCCGTGCTCATGACCGTCCTCGCCGCCCTGCGCAGCGGCGCGGGGCTCGTGACGGCGTTTGTGCCCGAGTCGCTCGCGCCCGCCTACGCCGCGCGCGCGCCCGAGGCGATGTGGGTCGGCTGGCCGGAAACCCCGGCGGGCGGCCTCGCCCTCGAAGGCGAATACCTGCTGCGCGCAAAACTCGAGCGCGCCACCGCGCTTATCCTTGGACCGGGCCTCGGCCGCGAGCCCGAGACCCTCGCGCTCGCCCGCAACATCGCGAGCACGTCTCCCGTGCCGCTCGTGCTCGACGCCGACGCATTGCAGCCAGAGATCGTCGCGGCCGGCCCGGCTCCGCGAATTCTCACGCCGCATGCCGGCGAACTCACGCGAATCGAAGGCGCAAAACTTGCCGCCCCCACGACCATCGTCGCGAAAGGCCCCGTCACCAAAATCTGGAGCCGCCAGGCGGGCGAACTCCCTGCCCTCGAACCCGCGGCACGAACGCGGAACCCCGGGCCTGCACCAACCTCCACGGCAGAGTGCTATCACTCCTGCTTCGGCGGCCCTGTCCTCGCGCGCGGCGGCAGCGGTGATCTCCTCGCGGGGCTCATCGGCGGCCTCCTCGCGCAGTCCCCGCAGGACGCTCTCCTCGCAGCGGCACGCGGCGTGGTCTGGCACGGACTCGCCGCGGAAGCTCTGGCACGCGCCCACGGCCAAACTGCGGTGAGCGTGACTCAACTGCTCGACTTTTTGCCCGCTGCCCTGCGAGAGTCGGTTGATGAGCAGTGAGTTGACCGAGCGGCAGGCGTTTCTCGTCCTGAACGCCTTGCCGAATATCGGCCCCATCACGCTCAACCGCCTGCTCGAAGAACTCGGCGGCGATCCGCGCGCAGTTTTTGCCGTCGGCAAGCGCCGACTTGAAAGCGTCAAGGGCGTGGGCCCGGTCATCTCTGAAACCATCGAAACGTGGCGCACCCACCTCGACCTCGCGCGCGAAGAGGAGCGGATGGCCAAGAGCAAGGCCGACTTTATCACCACACGCGATCCCGTCTACCCGCGCTTGCTCAAGGAGATTCACGACCCGCCGATCGGGCTGTATCGTAAAGGCGGTTACGACTTCTCGCATCCGTGCGTCGCCATCGTCGGCTCGCGGCGCACGACCCTTTACGGCCAGGCCGTCGCCAAGAAATTCGGGGCGGAGCTCGCTCGCCTGGGCTTTTGCGTGGTGAGCGGCCTCGCGCGCGGCATCGACACTGCGGCGCATGACGGCGCTCTCTCGGTCGGCGGAAAAACCGCCGCGGTTCTCGGCACCGGCATCGACATCATCTACCCACCGGAGAATCTCGCGCTCTACCGGCGGATCGAGACCGAGGGCGGCGCGGTCCTCTCCGAGTTTCCCTTCGGCCGCCGCGCCGACCGGCAATCCTTCGCCATGCGCAACCGCATCGTCGCCGGCATGTGTGATGCCACCATCGTCGTCGAGAGCGATGTCGACGGCGGCGCCATGATCACCGCCCGCTTTGCCGGCGAACACGGGCGGCTGATTTTCGCCGTCCCCGGTCGGATCGACCAAAACACCAGCGCGGGCTGCCACCAATTGATCCGTGATGGCGCCACGCTCATGACCGGCGTCGACGACTTGTTGAATGAGTTGAGCTACCTCGACGGCCTGCGCCCCGCGCCCATCGGCGAGAAACCGTCCGAGGCCGCCGCCGGCCGCCCCGCCAACCTCACCAGCGACGAAGCGACGGTGTTCGAGTGCTTCCGCGGCGGCGCCATCCTCACTCCAGACGCGATCGCCGGTCAGACCGGCTTCCCCGCCGCGGCGTTGTCGTCGACACTGATGATGCTCGAGTTGAAACGCCTCGTCGCCAAGCGCGCCGATGGCGCCTTCGAGGCCCGCTAGCCGTAACGATGCAGTAGGCCCGAGGTGGGCCGTGCACTCCGTGCGCGGCTGGTCGATGCATGCACCCTCGCCCGCGCGCGGAGCGCACGGTCCACCCTGGACGTTCTCGATCTTTCGCGGTGAGTTTCGCCTTTGACCGCATGGATACGGCTAAGGTGGCCGCGTTATTACGTCTGTTTTGGAATGGCCCGGCGCCGCGCATCCCGCTGATAGTGGCGGGCATGATGCAACGGTTCCTGCTGCTGTTCTCCTTCTTCGCACTCGCGCTGACGGCGCGGGCCGCCGACCCCAGCCGACGCACGATCACGCACGAAGACGTCTGGCTCATGAAACGCGTCGGGTCGCCCGTGCCGAGCCCCGACGGCAAGTGGGCCGTCTTTCTCGTGACCGACCCCGCCTACGACGCAAAAGACCAGAGCGCCGATCTCTGGATCGTGCCCGTCGATGGCTCGTCGCCACCACGCCAGCTCACCCGGAGCAAAGCCCCCGAGTCGGGCGCCGATTGGAGCCCCGACAGCACGCGGGTCGCCTTCTCCGCGAAGCGCGACGGCGACGATGTCGCGCAGATCTATGTGCTCAATGTCGCCCAAGGCGGCGAAGCCGAGCGGGTGACCTCGCTCTCCACCGGTGCGCGCACCCCACGCTGGAGTCCCGACGGCGCCAAGCTGCTCTTCGTCAGCGAAGTGTATCCAGCCGCCGCGGACGACGAGGCGAACAAGAAAGCCGCCAAGAACCAGAAAGACCGCAAATACAACGCGCGCGTCTACGAAGGCTTTCCCATCAAGTATTGGGATCACTGGCTCGACGAGAAACGCGCCCATCTTTTCGTCCAGGACGCGAAGGCCAACGCGACCGCGCGCGATCTTTTCGCGAAGACCAAGTTGGCCGCGCTCCCCGGTTTCTCCGGCCGCGAGACCGACTCGGGCGAAGACCTGCCCGCGGCCTGGGCGCCCGAC
>JANPIT010000154.1:0-23867 GCA_031425115.1 Opitutaceae bacterium
TCCGACAACCGGATGGTCGGCGGCATCTACAAGGGCCGCATCAAGAACCTCGATCCCGGCCTCAAAGCCGCGTTCGTGGATATTGGATACACCAAGAACGCGTTTCTTCACTACTGGGACATGCTCCCGGCCGCCGCGGACTCGTCCGTCGAGGTGGTGCGCGTGAACAAGAAGCGCCACACCCCCGACCGCCCCGCCGAGCCCACGGTCAAGGACATCCCCCAACTTTACCCGCCCGGCAGCGAGATCGTCATCCAGGTGACCAAGGGCCCCATCGGCACCAAGGGCCCGCGCACCACGACGAATCTTTCGCTCCCCGGCCGCTACCTCATCCTCACCCCGTTCTCCGACGGCTGCGGCATCTCGCGCAAGATCGAGGACCCGATGGAGCGCAAGCGCCTCAAGGCCCTCATCAACGAGCTCACCCTGCCCGAAGGCGTGGGCGTCATCGTCCGCACCGCCGGCGAGGGCAAGAAAGCCCGCTATTTCGTCCGCGACCTCCACATCCTCATCAAGACGTGGGAAGACATTCAGGCCAAGATGAAGAGCGACCGCGCCCCGGCGTGCCTCTATCAGGAACCCGATCTCGTCGAGCGCACCGTGCGTGATTTCCTCACCGAGGAAGTCGATCGCGTGCTCATCGACCGCAAGGACGACCACGAGCGCACGCAGAAACTTGTCGGCCAGATCTCCAAGCGCAGCGCCGGCAAGATCGCGCTCTACAAGGATAGCATTCCGATCTTCGAGCGCTTCAACATCGAGCGCCAGATCGAGCAGACCGGCCAGCGCAAGGTTCCGCTCCCCTCCGGCGGCGAAATCATTATCGACGAAACCGAGGCCCTGATCGCGGTCGATGTGAACACCGGTTCGCACAAGAACCGCGGCGGCGAGGAGAAGAACGTGATCTACGCCGTGAACCTCGAGGCCGCGGCCGAAATCGCGCGCCAGATCCGGCTCCGCAATCTCGGCGGTCTGATCATCATGGACTTCATCGACATGAAGGAGCGGCGCCACCGCAACGCCGTCTACGAAAAGATGGTCGAGCTGATGTCTTCCGACAAAGCGAAGAATCACATCCTCCCGATCTCGCAGCTCGGCATCATGCAGATGACGCGCCAGCGCCAGCAGGAGTCGCTCTCGAGCAATCTCTACACGGATTGCCCGTATTGCCGCGGCCGCGGTATCGTAAAATCTGCTACGACGATGTCGGTGGAGCTGCAGCGCAAGCTGAGCTCGGTCGTCCGCCGCCTGCAGCTGCGCAACGACGGCAAGGAGTATTCGCTCCGCGTGATGGTGCACCCGAGCATCCTCGAGCGCCTGCGTAGCGAAGACGCCGACCTGCTCGTGCGGATGGAGAAGCTCTTCAACGTGAAGTTGGCCTTCCGCGCCGACCTGAATTATCACGTCGAGAACTTCAAAATCATCAACGCGATCACCGGCGAAGAATACCGCTAAAAAAAACTAACTACTAGCTGCTGCTCTCCTCGAACGGCTCCGTAGCCACGAGCGTGAGCAAGTTGCCCCCTTCAGGCCCCCGGAACTCCGGGGGCCTTTTTATTTCCCGCGCTGTCGCGGCGCGCTCAATACGACCACGTCGTCGTGAAGCGCATCTCCCGCGGCGGCACGAGATCGTAGCGGCTGTAGGCCAGCCCGCGGCCCAGCGGCAGCATGAAGCCATCCGGCGTCGTCTCGCTCGTCGCCAGGCGCACCGGCATGAGATCAGTCTGATCCAACACATTTGAAACATTGAGCTGGAAGCGAAAGCGCCCCGGCACGCCGTCGAACTTTCGGCTGTAGGCGATCAACAAATCGTTCGCGCGGATCGGACGACCCGTGACTTCGCGGCCCGCGCCGTTCGAGCCGATCACGTTTGCACTACGCCAGCGCCAGCCGCCACCGATCGTCCAGCCCTTCAGCCGCCCTTCGCGGAAATCATACGCAGTGAACAAGCTCACCTTGTGCGGCCGCAGCCCCCAGCGCTTCTCCTCCTCGTCGCGCTCGTCGTTCATCACATCGACCAGGTTGAAGATCTCCTGCGCGACCGTCTGGCCGTTCGAGGTCGTGAGCGTGGAGACGTTCGCCGCCGGCCGCTGCGCGCCGAGGTCGAGCCAGCGCGCGACCGCCTTGCCCGACTCGAACGCGCTCGGGTTCACCACGAATTGCCCGCTCGCGTCCTGCGTCACTCCTTGCGCGAGCCGGTTGTCCTGCAGCTTCAGCCCATACCACGCGATGATTTCGGACCCGACATTCTTGCGGACAAAATCCGTATACGAGTAATTCGCCACGAATCGCCAGTTCCGCGTGAAGTTGGCCACGATGCGCCCTTCGTAACCCTTCGACTCCGAGTCCGATGAAGCCGCGGTCGCCGGCGGAGTTAGCCCAGCGTAAACCGGTCGCCACGTGGTATCGGTATACGGCAGTCCGCTGCCCACCAACACGCCGGCAAACGCATCCGCCACCCGCGTGTTGCGCCCCGCCGCGCCCGCGAACCCATTCGTGGTAATGCGTCCCTGCTCGGTCGACTTGAAGTAGACGACCTTCGCGTTGAGCCGCCCACCCAGCAGCTCAAACGCCAGCCCGTAGTCCTCCCCCTTGCCCTTCGTTGGCGGTGCGAGATTGCCGTTGGGAAAAACCTTCCGCGTGAACGATGGCACGCCTTGGTTCGACGACTGGTTCGCGATGACCGACACCCACGGCAGCACGTGAAACACGCCGCCCGCGGTGCCCGTCTTGCCCGTCGCGCTCGTCCGCACGCTCTTGCGCGGGTCGCGATCCACGATGTCGCCGATCAGCGGGTCGTTGTAGAAACCGAGTTCGGTGATATCCACCTCGTCCTGGCGGTAGCCGACTGTCGTCACGAGTTTGCCCTCGAGGAAATAGCTCTGCACTACGCCGAGCGTCGTCTGCACCTTCTGCTCGCCGCCACTGTTGTTCGCCCCGCCGACCTCATTGGCCCACACGAGCGGATAACTGCGCCCCTCGAACGGGATTCTCGCGGGCAATTTCCGCCAGTCGCCCACGCGGTAGGTCGCCCAGCTCCCTTCGTCGATGTAGTTGCGCACCGTGATCCGGTTGTTCGCGTTGTTGGGCACCGCGTTGTAAGGTCGCCCCGCGAACGCCAGCCACGAATTCGCCCGCTCGTCGAACTGCTCCAGCTTCGAGCCCATCGCGGCGAAGCGATGGCGGCCGAGCCATTTCGTTTTCGGCTCGAGTGAATAGGAGGCCGACAACCGCACTTCGCGCACATCACCCGCGTGCACATCGCGCCGCCAGTTGCCGTCGTAGTAAAGGCGGCCCGCATACGGATTTGGCGCGCCATTGACCCCGAGGGTGCGATTAGGATCGCCGCGCAGCGTCGGATCCGTGCCCGTCATCAAGTGCACCAGCGCCTTCGAGTATTGGTAATTATAGCCGAGGTTGAAGGCCAGGTGGCGCGTCGCCTGCCAGTCGCCCGTAAGCGTGAAGTTCCGCAGCCGCTGCTCGCGATACATGCCGGGCCCGGCGGCGTTCACGTTGCCCGGAAATAATTTCGGATCGAGCGGCACCTTCAGAGCCGACGCCGTGACTCCCGGCGAACCGTCGGGCCCACGGACCAACGCATTGTTGTAACTCCCCGTGAGAAACCCCCCGATGGCATCGAAGACCGTGCCGTCGTTCTCGATGTAGACGGCGCGCCGGTTGTTGCCCGTGCGAGTGCCATCACGCCCAGTGACGCCCAGAGCCTGCATCGCCGCCGTCGGCAGCGTGTTGGTGGGCGCGAACGTGACCGCCGAAACGCCGCGCGCGTTGCGGTTGTCATACCAAGCGAGCGCTTCGTCGGTCTCGACCGTGTTGCGAATCACCGCGTTCAATTCCCGCCCGACCTCGCCCATCGCCGTAAACTTGATCTGCCGCGTCGGCCGCACCGTGGCCGAACCGAAGATCCGCTTCTTGTCCTGAAAATCAAAGGCCCGCCATCCGCCGTTCTCCTGCTGCACCCCGGCGAGCGAGACTGCCAGACGGTTCTTTTTCAGCACCTTGTTCGCATCCACCTCGAACCGGCTGCGACCGAACGAACCGAGACTGTAACGCAGTGCCGCGGTGTCGCGGTCGGGGTTGGCCGTCTTCGACGATTCATTGATCAACCCGCCCGGCGCCCCGAGCCCGAAAAGAATGCTGTTGGGCCCGCGACTATCCTCGTATCGGCCCACGCGATACGGATCCGTTGGCGTAATGCTCGTGAAGTAGTCGACGCCCAGGCTCGCCGTCGCGCCGCGGATCAGCATCGTCGGCGTGAGGCTCTGGGCGTTAATCACCGGATTCTGCCCGCTGCCGGCCTGATTCTCGTTGGTGTTCATCTCGGCGTTGACCGAATATTGGAGCAGCTCGCTCACATTCGTAATCGCGAGATCGTCGAGAAACTCCTTCGTGAACACCGACACGGATCCCGCCGTATCGCGCAACGAGCTGTTCAGCCGGCTCCCCGCGAGGGTGTTTTCGGCCGCGTAGCCGACATCGCGACTGGTGTTCACCGAAAACGGGCTGAGCTCGATGACCTCACCTTTCGGCGCTGCCGCGCCTGCCGGCGGCGGAGTCGGTGCGACGGTCTGCGCCGCCAACGGCGCGCCAAAGCCCAGGACAAAAGCCGCCCAGCGGCCAGCGAAGAACGAAACAGCAGGGTTCAATTTCATCAGGGGTAAAGGTTCGCCGCGGTTTTTTCCGGGGCAATGGGGCGGGGCGGGGCCAAGTCCAAGCAAACCACGAAGCGCCCACCCACAAGCGAAATTCACTCGGCCGAGCATCGCGCCCGCTCGCGCCGAACGAATCGTTCTCGTTCTCGTAATCGTTATCGTCCTCTCCGGCCGCTCCTCGCCCCGATCCGCGCCGTGCCGCTGAACGGAAGCCCGCGGTGCCCGCCGCATGTTTCCATCCACGGGAACCTTCCTGTAACTTTTCCTCTCGTCGCAGGGTTGTAGGCGAGGGCCACGTTTTCGGCCTACCGTTTCCGCCATCCTCCGCATGTCTTCCTTTGCTTTGCCGCCCACCAGCCCCGTCTCCACGCGCAGCTCCGCCCTCGTGCGCTTTTTTTCAGGGGCCGCTTCCGATCTCCGTCACGCCTCCCGCCAGCTGCGCAAAAGCCGCGGCTTCGCGGCGGTCACACTCCTCACCCTCGCGCTGTGTATCGGTGCCAACACCGCGATTTTTTCCGCAGTCTACTCGCTGATGCTGAAGCCGCTCCCGTTTCCGCAGCCCGATCGCCTCGTCGAAATCTACAACACCTACGTCAAGGGCGGCGTCCCGCGCGGCTCGAGCAACATCGTCCAGTATCTCGACTACAAACAGAACACCACGTCGTTTGCCGCCGTCGGCCTGTGGTCACCCTTCCAAGGCATGTTCGGCGAAGACGCCTCGGCCGAGCGCCTTTCCGGCGTGCGCGCGACCGCTGATCTCTTCGACGTGCTCGGGCTGAAACCGGTGATCGGCCAATTTTTCACTGCCGACAACCACCTGCCCGCCGCCGACAAGGTCCTCGTCCTCACGCAATCGTTCTGGGAAACGCAATTCCGCGAGGACCCCGGCGTGCTCGGCAAGACCGTGCGGCTCGACAGCGAGACCTTCACGATCGTCGGCGTCGCGCCGCGCGCCCTCGAGGCTTTCAACGCCGCGCGCGTCCGCTTCGTGCGCCCGATGTCGTGGGATCCGGCTCGCGTCAGCCCCAACGGCCGGCACTCGAACAACCCGCAGCTCTTCGCTCGCCTCAAGCCCGACGTCGCGATCGGTCAGGCCGTCGCCGAGGCCGAAACGCTTGAAAAACGCGCCTTCGAAGCCGGCGCGCCGCAACTCCGCGAGTTCATCGAGCGCGCCGGCCACAAGATCGCCGTCGCCAGCGTGCAGCTCGAGCGCGTCGCCCCGCTCCGCACCACCCTGCTCCTGCTGCAGGGCGGTGTCGTCCTCGTGCTTCTCATCGGCTGCGTCAACGTCGCGAATCTCCTGCTCGCGCGCGCCAATGGCCGCCAGTCCGAGCTCGCCACCCGTTTCGCGCTCGGCGCCTCCCGTGGGATGATCGCCCGCCAACTCCTTATTGAAACCTTGCTGCTCACGACGCTCGGCACCGCGCTCGGCATCGCACTCGCCGCCGGGCTGACCAAGGCGTTCAACCACTATCGCGCCGCCATGCTGCCCGACGCCCTGCCGTTCGCCCTCGATGGTCAGGTGCTTGGCGTTGCCATCGCGTTGTCCATCGTGAGCGCGCTGTTCATCAGCGTCGCGCCCATCGTGCACATCCTGCGCACGAACTTGATGGAGCTGATCAATCGTTCGTCACGCGGCTCCTCGGGCAGCGCGGGCGTGCGCACGTTGAGCACCGTGCTCATCGTCAGCCAGGTCGCGATCGCCGTGACCCTCCTCAGCGGCGCGGGTTTGCTGGTGCACAGCTTCATCAAGGCCATCGCCGTCAATCCCGGCTTCGATCCCAAGGGCGTCATCGTGGGCCGCCTGGCAGTCCCGCAGGCCCTGCGCAATTCTGCGGATGCTTCGCGGACGTTGGCGACCCGCGTGAAGCAGGCCATGCAGGAAATTCCGGGCGTGGGTTCGGTCGCGTTTTCCATGGCGACGCCTTTCCAGGGCGGCCTGCCGCTCAACGCCTTCACCCTGTTCGAGGACACACTGCCTCCGGGCTCGCCGCAGCCGGCCGCGAACCGCGTGCTCGTTTCGCCCGAGTATCTCGAGACTCTCAAGCTCACCTTGCTCGAAGGCCGCTTCCTCCAGCCGGCCGATCTCGTGCCGAACAGCCGCGTCTTCGTCGTCGACGAACACTTCGCGAAGAAATATTTCCCCGGCCGCTCCGCCGTCGGTGGCCGGCTCATCTTCGGCCCGCGACCGCAAAACGACGCCGACTGGCCGACGGTCGTCGGCGTGGTGCGTTTCATCCCGCATCGCGGCGTCTACGACACGAGCGGCGTGCCCTTCGTCTACCAGCCGCTCGCCGGCGGTGGTGGTGGCAGCGCGATTTTCCTTCGCACCGAGCGCTCGGCGACGGAGACGATTCCGCTGATGCGCGAGAAACTCCGCGCCATCGATCCCTCGATCATGCTCTTCGACACCGGCCCGCTCGAGGGCGCCATCGCCTCCTCTCATACCGAGCGCCGCACCGTCATGCTCCTCCTCGCCGGTTTCGCGGGCGTCGCGTTGTTTCTCTCCGCCCTCGGCATCTACGGCGTGCTCGCCTACGACGTGACGCAACGCACGCGTGAGATCGGTGTCCGCGGCGCGATCGGTGCGACGCATGGTCAAATCATCGGCCTCATCATGCGCCACGGGATCTGTAAAACCGTCATCGGCCTCGTGCTGGGTCTCGTCGGCGCGGTGCTGCTGAGCCGTTACTTGAAAACCCTCCTCTTCGAGCTGAGCCCAACCGACCCGCGCGCCTACGCCGTGATCTCCGGCCTCCTCCTCGCCGTCGCCGCCGTCGCGAGCTATCTCCCCGCGCGTCGTGCCGCCCGGATCAATCCGATCGAAGCATTGCGGGTGGAGTGAATCGATCCGTCCGCGCGAGAGCGCCGGGCGGCAGTCGATCGCGATTCAGTTCACCACCGATGCGCTCGCTTCACGCGGGCGGTAGCGGAGCACCATCACGAGGGTGACCAACGTGAGACTGGCCGAGACGAGGAACAGTCCGCGATTGCCGAGCGGCTGAACCAGCGAGCCAAACAGGAAATAACCCACGAGATTTCCGAGGTTGGCGGCGTTGGTGAAAATGGTCGTCGCCATGCCCGGTTGACCGGGCACGAGGTCCTGGAAAAACGCGATCGCGACATTCGAGATGATCGCGAACGACAAACCGTGCAGCGCCTGCAGTGGAAACACATGCCACGGCTCCCGCGCCAGCGGCAGCAGCAGAAAATAGAGCACCGTCGCCGCCGTGCCCCAACGGATCAGCCCGAGCTGGTGACCCCGCGCGGCCAACAATCCAAACCAGAGCATGAGCGGTATCTCCACGAGCGGCCCCACGCCAAACGCGATTCCAACATCCCGCCCGCTTCCGCCCAACACGCCAATGATCATCAGCGGGAGGTTCATCGCGTTGATGGTGTGCGCCGCGAAAATCAGGAGGAACGCCACGAACATCGCCAAAATATCGCCGCGCGTCAGCAGTCGCCAAACCGAGTCGCGCACCTCCGACCGCGCCTGGGCCGGCCGCGCCTCGAACGGCACAAACACCGCGACGCAGATCACGAAAACCAGAAACAGCGTGGCGGCCCCGAGAAACAGTCCGCGAAATCCATACTGCACCATCATCCACGCTCCCACGGATGGACCCGCCGTCCACGCCAGCGAAAAACACACGCGCACGATACTTGTGAGATAGCCCGCCGGCACGCCGGGTATATTAGCCTCGAAGTGTCGCTCGCGCGTGTGCGCGAACAGTTGCGAAAAACAGATCGCCGCCAGCGCGATCAGCGTCACGCCGATCGCGAGAAGCGCCCGTGGATCGCGCACGAAGGCGTAGGCCGCATAACCAACCGCACCCCCGCTGCCGCCCAGCAGCAACATCACTTTTCGCGGCACGTGCGTGTCCGACCAGCGCGCCAGCGTCGTCGCCACCGCAATCGCGCTCAGCGTGGTGACGGTCATGAACAACCCAAACATCACCGGCCGCATGCCGATTTCCTGCGTGCCCCACAACGACATGAAAGGTGACACGAATGAATGCCCGATGCCCAGCGCCAGCGCTGCCAGCAAGACCCCGGGGAAGCCCGGTTGGCGCAGGATGGCAGCGGTGCGGGTGACAAGCATCGGCATGAAGCCCGCCTTTCAATCGAGCGCCGGACTCAAAACCAACTTGAATCGCCAAGTCGCCCCCCGAGCCCGTGTTCCCTCGGCCCGCCCCACCCCCGTTCCGCTTTCGCCTCTCCAACCCACGCTCCACGGACAAAGCACCCGACCCATCATATCCGATCTTTGGTTACAGTGTAACGTAATACGTTACACATTTCCCATCAGCGAGCTGTCGTGTTTTCACTCCGGGCCCGTCACTCGCCGCGCAAATCGTAGCAGATGATGCGCGCGGGCCGCCGCGCGCGGGTGTCGGTCGAGTTCTGCGCCACATACAGCAGGCCGCGATGGAGCGCGGGCAGCGTCCAGGTTTCATTCGCCTGAAACAGCCGCACCCGCTGTCGCGTCACCACGCCGCGCGGCGAGAGTTCCAGCTCCGCGAACAGCCCGTCCTCCCCGAGCGCGAAAACCCGATGGCCCGCCTGCAACAAGCTGCCGCGAAAAAGACTCTGGACCCGCCCGTCCTGTTGAAACTGCGTGTCGTCGTTCCACACGATCTTCCCCGTCGCGAGGTCGACGCATTTGAGTTCCGTGTCGGGCGGATTGCGCCCCGCGAAGCCGTAGAGATGGCCGTCGCGCTGGAGCGGCACCATCCAGTGCAGGCCAAAGCCGCGCTGCGTCCACAGTGGCTTCGATTTCAGCTCGGCGTCGTATTCGAGCAGCGCGCCGCCCTTCTCGTAACACTCCGACAGATACACGCGGCGGTCCGGCAGCACGAGCGGGGTGCCCGCAACCACCGATTCGTAGACCCGCGCGCGCCACGGGAAGCGGTCGAGGAGTTTCCCCGTGAGCGGATCGACTGTCAGCAGCCCGCCGACACTCGGCCGGCTTTCCCCCGCCGCGATCACCAGCGCCACCTCCCGCTCGCCCATGCGCGCCATGACCGGCGAGGCGTAGCTCGCGCCCCAGGCGTCCTCCAACTCCCAGAGGGTCTTGCCCGTGCGTTGGTCGAGCGCCGCGACGCACACTCCCGCCCCGCCCTCTTTTTTGCCACCGACGTTAACGATGAGACGATCCTGCCACGGCAGCGGGGTCGGCCCGTATCCGAAAAACCCTTGCGGAGTGCCGTAGTCGGCCTGCAGGTCGCGCCGCCAAATCACCCGACCCGTCGCCAGGTCGAGACAGTGCAGGATCGCCGTGACTCCCGCCGTGTAAACGCGCCCCTCGACGATCACGGCACTCGCCCGCGGCCCTGCGCTGAAGCCATAACGATCCTCATACGCAACCGGGTAATCCATCCGCCAAAACCGCCGGCCCGTCTCGGGGTCCAGGCAATCGACCGTCTCTTTCCCTTCCACGCGGTGAAAGTAAACCAGTCGCCCCGCGGCGATCACCGGGCACGCGTAGCCGTCGCCCTTCGCCATCTCCCATATTTTCCGCGGACCATTCTCCGCCCAGCGATCGAGCAACTTGGTTTCCCGGGTGGTCGCGTTGTGCTGCGGGCCGAGAAAGTGCGGCCAGTCTTCCGTGATCGCGCCGGCGGCGAGCACTTTCGGAGCCGCATGCGCCGTCAAACCCGGGTAGGTCACCGCCGCAGCGCTGGCCCAGCCGGCCGACAGCGCCGCCCACAGCAGAAGGGAAAACGAAAATCGGCGGCGCACGATGGAGGGAAAATAGATTGCTCCCGCCGCCCGCGGTGAGCGGCGTGGACGATATCCGCATCTGTGGCGACTCCCCTGCCGCCTGGCGAGCGCCATTACCCACCGCACTCCCAGCCCGCTCCCCGCTCTACAAGTCGAGGCCCCTTCAACCGCCTCTCCATGCGCCGACTCTGCGGCGACGCGCCTGGCCCGGAGTCGACTGTGCACTTGCGTAGACCGACGGGTCGCGATTGAAACTCTGGATGAAGCAGCCCGTCCTCCTGGTCGCCGAGGATAACGAACTCGACGCCCTTCTCATGCTACGGCTCGTGGAGCGCTGCGGAAACTCCTTCAAGATGATGCACGTCCCGCACGGGGAAGCGGCGATCGATTACCTGCGCGGCGCCGGCGAGTATGGCGACCGGACGCAATACCCGCTTCCTTCGCTGCTGTTGCTGGACCTGAAAATGCCACGGAAAGACGGTTTCGCGGTGCTGCGATGGCGGCAGGAAAATCTCTCCCACGCCGGGCTGCCAATTGTGGTCTTCTCCTCTTCGAATCTGCCCGAAGACGTGTCGCGCGCCTTTGCCCTCGGCGCGAATTCCTACGTGGTCAAGCCTTCGGACCCGGATCGGCTCGAAAGACTCGTCCGGGCGTTGCATGAGTGGTGGGTCGGGTTCAACGTCGCGGTCCCTCCGCGATGACCACGTCCGCCCCGCAATCGCGGCCACTCCAGTGGCTCAGCCACCCGCTCACGCGCTGGAGCATTTCCACTCTGCTCGCGGTCGTCGGCGGCGCCCTGGTCTTCGAAGCGTTCGACGTCTCGGTGTTCAAACGAATCGGGATGGCGCACGAATTCTGCTACCTGCGCGAGCCCCGGCTCATCTGGCTGCACGTCATCTCCGATGTCCTCATCGGCCTGGCCTACGTCTCGATCTCCGCGACGCTCTCCTACCTGGTTTACAAGGCGAGCCGCGACATTCCCTTCAACTGGGTCCTCCTCGCCTTCGGCCTCTTCATCGTGTCGTGCGGCATGACGCATTTCATGGAGGTCTGGGTCGTATGGGAGCCCGTGTATTGGATGTCCGGTTACGTGAAGGTCGTCACCGCCACCGCCTCCGTGGCCACCGCGGTGGCGCTCTTCCCCCTGGTGCCGAAAGTTTTCCTGTTGATCGAGGCCGCGCGCAAGAGCGAGCGCCGGCGCGTCGAGATCGAGCAACTCAACAGCGAGCTCGAGCGTTTCAACTATTCCGTCGCGCATGATCTGCGGGCACCGTTGCGCGGCATCCGGGGCTACGGACAGGCCCTGCGCGAGGATTTTGGCGAACGACTCCCGCCGGTCGCCAAGGATTACATCGAGAAGATGCAGCGCTCCGCCGCGCAGATGGATGACCTGATCTGCGACCTCCTGAAATACGCGACGGTCGGCCGCCAGGAAATCGAGCGCCGACCGGTCGCCCTCGACGCGACGCTCCAATCGGTGCAGGCGCTGCTCGAGGCAGAAATCCGTGCGACTGGTGCCCAAATCACGCTTCCGGCCAACCCACCTGTCGTAATGGCCGACACCACGCTCCTCCAAACCGTTTTTCAAAATCTCCTGGGCAATGCGATCAAGTTCGTCGCGCAGGGCGTGAAGCCCGTCGTGGAGATCGCGGTGACCCGCGACGGGGGCGAGATGGTGAGGATCACGGTAACGGACAATGGCATCGGCATCCCGCCGGATGCCCGCGCCCAGGTGTTTCGCATTTTCGAGCGCTTGCACCCCGAGTTTCAGGGCACCGGGATCGGTCTCGCCATCGTGCACCGCGCCATCGAAAGGCTGGGCGGAAAGATCGGCGTCGAAGCGGCTCCGACCGGCACTGGCACGCGCTTCTGGTTCGAGTTGCCCGCCGCATGACCAACGAACCGATCCCGCTCATCCTCGAGCGCATCGACCGCGGCGACGCCCAGGCCGCCGACTTGCTGCTCCCCCTCGTCTACGACGAACTACGCCGCCTCGCTGCCTCCCGCCTCGCGCGCGAGACCGCCGGCCAGACACTGCAGCCGACCGCACTCGTCCATGAAGTCTGGTTACGGCTCGGTGGCGAGCAACAGCCGGGCTGGTCGAACCGCGCGCACTTTTTCGCCGCGGCCGCCGAGGCCATGCGCCGCATCCTCATCGACAACGCCCGCCGCAAACGGGCCGTCCGGCACGGCGGCGAGCTGTCCCGCGTCAACGCCGACGCCACCGGCTTCGATCTGGCCGCGCCCGCCGAGGGCAGCGAGGATCTGCAAATCGTGAGCGAGGCGCTCGACGCCTTTGCCGCCCACGACGCCCGCAAGGCCGAGCTGGTGAAGCTAAAGTATTTTGTCGGCCTCACGCTCGAGGAAGCGGCCGACGTCCTCGGTGTCTCGCACCGCACGGCCAAACGCGACTGGGCCTACGCGCGCGCCTGGCTGTTCAACGAGGTCAACCGGCTGCGCGGCTGATCCGCCTCCGCTAAAACTCCGTGTAGCCCTGTGCGCGCGCGCAGGGATTGAGGTCCGCTCTGCCCTCCCGACGCTCACGCACCGGGCCACACCCGGAACTCGTAGTTCCGCCTTCAGGCGGATGGTTTGAACTTGGACAAACCAGGTGAAACGCGAAGGCCGCGAAGAGCGCGGAGTTCCGGTGAACACTCCGCGGGCTCCGCGCTCTCCGCGTTTAACCGGTATTTTCTGGTGCGATCGGCTTCTCGAGCCGCGATGGCCCCTTGACCGGCGAAATCTCGCTTTGCACGCTGGCAAGTCCTCGTCCGTCCCGCCTCGACCTTCGGTCCCTCTTCCCTTGCTTCCGCGCCGCGCCACCCCCACCCTCCGCCCCGCCCCGGCTCCGCGATGAACCGCGACGCCGAGATTTTCGCCGAGGCGATCGAGTTGACGGGCAACGAACGCACGTCGTTTCTCGACCACGCCTGCAGTGGCGATCCCGCCGTGCGCGAGCGCGTGGAACGGCTAATCGCGGGCTACGAGGCCGCCGGGATATTCCTCGAGCGCTCTGCCGCCGAGCGTCCCACCGCCCCGAGCGAAGAAAAGACCGGGGACCGGATCGGCCGCTACTCGATCGTCCGGAAAATTGGCGAGGGCGGCTGCGGCGTGGTTTACCTCGCCGATCAGCACGAGCCCGTGCGTCGCCCGGTGGCGTTGAAAGTGATCAAGCTCGGCATGGATACGCGAGAGGTCATCGCGCGTTTCGAAGCCGAGCGCCAGGCGCTCGCGTTGATGGATCATCCCGATATCGCGCGCGTGTTCGATGCGGGCGCGACCGACGCCGGCCGGCCGTTCTTCGTGATGGAATACGTCGATGGCGTGCCGATCACGCGCTTCTGCGACGAGCACAGCCTCCCGATGGCCTCGCGACTGGAGCTCTTCGCCCGCGTCTGCGTTGCCCTGCAGCACGCCCACCAAAAGGGCATCATCCACCGTGACCTGAAGCCCTCCAATATTCTCGTCGCGCTGCGCGACGGTGCGCCCGCGCCGAAAGTGATCGATTTCGGCATCGCCAAGGCCACGCAGGGCCGGCTCACCGAGCAGACGCTCATCACCGCGGTCGATCATTTCATCGGCACCCCTGCCTACATGAGCCCCGAGCAGGCCGAGCGGCGCGATCTCGATATCGACACGCGCAGCGACATCTACTCGCTGGGCGTGCTGCTCTACGAGCTGCTCACCGGCCGCCCGCCCTACGATCCGCAGTCGCTCGTGCGCGCCGGCATCGACGAGATCCGCCGCATCATCCGCGAGGTCGATCCGCCGCGGCCTTCGACCCGCGTCTCCACTCTGGCGGATCTCGACCGTGCCACCATCGCGCGGCTCCGCCAGTCCGCTCCTACCCAGCTCAGCTCGGTGCTCCGCGGGGATCTCGATTGGATCGTGATGCGCTGCCTCGAGAAGAACCGCGATCGCCGCTATGGCACCGCGCACGAACTGGCCGACGATGTGCGCCGCCACCTGCGACAGGAACCCGTCACCGCCCGGCCGCCGCACGCGCTCTATCGCGCGCAAAAATTCATCGCTCGCAACCGGCTCGCCTGCGCGAGCGCGGCGGCCATCGCCGCCGCGTTGATCGCCGGCACGGTCGTCAGCGTGCGCCAGGCGGTGCGCGCCACGCGGGCCGAAACCCTCGCGCTTCACCAGCGCGAGCAGGCCGAAGCGCTGCTCACTTTCATGCTCGGCGATTTCCGCACCGAGCTGAAGAAAGTCGGCAAGCTCAACTTGCTCGACTCGGTCGGCGCGCAGGCGATGAGCTATTTCACCGCCCTCAATCCCCACGGCTTGACGGACATCGCGCTCGCCCGCCAGGCCAAGGCTCTCACCCAGATCGGCGAGACGCGCATCGACCAGGCGCGATTCGCCGAGGCCGACGCGGCGTTCGCCACCGCCTTGACCCGCGCGACCGAACTCACCGCCCGCCACCCGCGCGACGCCGACATGCTCTTCGAGCGCGCACAGGTGGAATTCTGGATCGGCTTCATCGCCCGCCGCCGGGGGGATTTCGGCCAGGCCAGCGCCTGGCTCACGCGCTACCGCGACTCCGCGTCGGAACTCGTCGGGATCGACGGAAACACCTATCGTGCGCGACGCGAACTCATCTCGGGCGAGCACAACCTCGCCGTCGTCGAAGTCGACCGGGGCAACCTGGCGGCAGCCCAGCGCAGCTTCCTCGCCGAACGCGCCGCACTCCAGCAACTGCTCGACGCCAACCCCAACGACATCCCGGTCCGGGATCGTCTTGCCGATGCAGCCTCATGGCTCGGCAGCATCGCGGAACTGGACGGTCGATACACCGACGCCATCGCGAGTTTTCGCGAGATGACTTCTGCGTTGAAGTCCCTTGTCGCTCAGGAGCCCGCCGTGGCGCGCTGGGAAGATCGGCTCGCGCAGAGCCTCGCATTCGGAGCCTATGTCCTTGCCATCTCCGGACAGCGCGGGGAGGCGGACGCGCAACTGGCCGAGGCGAGCACGCTTCAGGACGCGCTCGCCCAGTCGGACCCCAAGAACCAGCGCTGGCAAAACGTCGCGTTAAGCTTCCGCCTCCAGCGAATGGCGCTTCGACTCGCAGGTGGCGAATTGAACGGCATCGCACCGGTGCTCGCAGATTGCCGAGAAAAATTGGAGGCCCTCGTTGCGGCCGAGCCGGCATCGCGTGTTTTTGTCGGGCGACTCCTAACCGCTTGGCAGTTGGAGGCGCGATTTCGGCTGGCCGCGAGGCTCCCGGACGCCGCGGTCGCGGCCGAGCGCGCGATCGCAATCGGGGATCAGCTGATCCGCGAAGCGAAAGACGAACGATTGGTCCGATTCGATTGGGCGCAGGCTCAAGTGCTGGCCGGACGGATCGCCAAGGACGCGGGCAATCCCGCAGCCGCCCGACAGCATTGGCAGCGAGTCGTCGATGTTCTCGGCACGCCGGCGGCCGCCTCCAACGATTGGCATCTACTCGATCCCATCGCCCAGGCTCTCGTGCTGAACGAGCAGCCGGACCTGGCCCGTTCGTTCATTGAGCGGCTTCGGCGCTTCGGCTATCGTCCCGTCGATCCCTTTACGCGCTCCACGTTGGAGCTTCCACGCTAGTCCACTCAGAACCAATAAGACATGTATACCGCCGCCATCCAACTCGCCATTACGCAGTTCAATCCCATCGCCCCAGGCGGGCCGTGCGTTTCCGCCACGTTTAATCCACCGGTGGTCACCTCACCACCCGGAGATTTCTCGGTTACGGCACCGGGGCCGTCGTCCCTCATCGTGTCGGTGCCGTCGACCTATGTGGGCGCCGTGCAACTCACCTTCCAACTGCCGGACCCAACCTTCATTCTCCTTGGCATCGCGGTGAATCCGACCCGGAAGCCCGAAGGTGATCTTTCGCTCGGTCGACAGGAGTTCCGGACCGTCGTCGTCAACCGCGATCCCTCGGGCAGCCAGATGACGGTGACGGACGCCTGCCTCGCGAATTTCGTCAACCTGGACTTCACCTATGTCATCCTTGTGCAGCGGGTCTCCGACGGCGCCGTCGGCATGATCGATCCAGACATCGACAACGAGACTGAAAACTGACCCGGCTCAGAATCTGGCACTTTTGCCAAGTCGCTGGCACCCGTTTCTTCGGGTGCCAGTTTTTTTGCCTCCGATCGAACCGGTAGTGCGCTGTCGAGCGTCCGCTGAAGGATGGGATTTTCGCCCTTGACGCTAGAGGGGGGGGGGGGGGGCATATTTTCGCCGACGCTACGCGAACCCAGTCAATCCATTCGCGAAGCCGACCCAAAAACCATGATAAAGCTCCTGAAAACGTATTCCGCCCTGCTCTTGTCGGCTTGGGCTCTTTCCACGACAGCGCTTGGCGCCGATCAAGACGCCGCGCAAGTCACCCTCACCATCACCCAGTTCCGCCCCATGAATCCGGTGGCCAACACCGATTTCGTCGATGCCACGACCGAACTCGTCCCGCATTCGGCGGTCACGCTCGTTACCATCGCCGGCATGCCGACGTTTCGAGTGAAGCGTGCGATCAACTTTGAAATCCGCCTCGCGTCCGCTCAGCCCGGCGAGAGCTACCGGCCGCTCGGGGTGATCTTCCGCCAGAAAACCGATCGCGCCATCAGCCAGCCCGACCCCGCCGGGCTCAGATATTTTGCGTCATCGATTACGGCGAACGGCACGTTGGTCATTCAGAATAAGTTTCTCCAACGAGGCGACGATGGCCGCTACGAGTTCTACGTCCTTGTGCAGCGGGTATCCGACGGCGCAGTCGGGATGATCGATCCCGACATCGATAACCAAAACAACGAATAGCCAATCTGACACGCTGGGAATCACGTGGGCTTCACTGGCACCCAATCGATGGGTGCCAGTTTTTTTTGCCCCCAAATCGAACCGATGCTGCGCCGAGCCTCAACCGCTCTGTCTCGCCCGCCCGCCCGCCTTCCTGGCCGGCGGGCTTTTTTTGCCGGCCGTGAACGCTTCATGCCAACGGCTGATGTGATTTTGACTTCGGCGCGGCAGCGCTGGTAGGGCCCCGACCTCCGGGCGGGCCGTGGGCAAGCGGACATCCTGACAGCCCGCCCGGAGGTCGGGCCGCTACCCTCGGAAAAGTCCAAAACTCATGTGACGTGGCTATCAGCCCGCGACTGGCGAAAGATTCTTCGGCCGGGTGTCCCCTTTTTTCTGGTGATTCCGCCTTGAGGGGAGTCGGGCCGCTTTCAGCCCAATTTCACCTCTCGCTAACACCCGCACTGCCATGAGCCATTCTTCCATCGTTTTCTCCGCCACGGGCGCCATCCGCACCTACACCGTTCCGGCCACCGGCAGCTATGTGATTCAGGCGACCGGCGCTCAAGGCGGCGGCGGCGGCGGGCCGGGTGGTCGCGGGGCTCGCGTGAGGGGCACCTTCTACCTGAACCGCGGCGACACGTTGCAAATCGTCGTGGGCCGGCAGGGCACTCCAGGAACGACGCCGCATCAACCGGCCGGCGGCGGTGGCGGCGGATCGTTTGTCTGGAAGGGTGCCGCCTCGCGGCCACTGCCCGATCGGCCGATGCTGGCCGCAGGTGGGGGAGGCGGCGGCAGCGGCGGCCCCGGGCTCATCACGCTCCACGGCGGCGATGGCGCCGCACCCGGCGGCCGCGACGGCCAGGGCGGCGAAGCGGACCCGGGAAACTTTCACTACAGCGGTGGCGGCGGCGCAGGCTGGTTGTGCGGCGGTGACGTCGGCTCGACGCCGACGCTCTGCGGCGGCGGCACGCTTTGGCGTGGGGGCGCGGGCGCCGACTATTGCTGCAACATCGGTGGCACCGGCGGATTCGGCGGAGGCGGCGGTGGTGCCTTCATCGGCAACGGCTCCGGCGGGGGTGGCGGCTTCAGCGGCGGGGGCGGCGGCACCCAGCTCGGCCTCGGCGGCGGCGGGGGCGGCTCCTTCAATGCGGGTGCGGATCAAGCCAACGCGGCGGATTTTCAGACCGGCGACGGATGCGTCACCCTATTTCCAATACCGGCACCGGCGCCGTTTCCGACTTCCACGAGTTCCAATCCGTTCGACCCGCCGGCATTCGACGCCAGCCACGTAGGACCCGACGACGGCACGCAACGCGCCGCCGACGGGCTCGAGGGCCGCGGCTACATGTGAGCGCGCGCCGACGGCACGGTTTCGTTGCACGCGGCGTGCCCTCACCCCGCGGCTCTACGGTGGCGAATGCAATAATTGGCGGGGAGTGGTCGCCCCGCCTACATCAATCCGGGAGCCGTTCGAACCGCGGCTCGTCAGAAACGTCCATTCACGCCGACCGCTACAGTGACAAAGTTCGTGATGCTCTGCCGCAGACGATCCTTCGTGCCCATGTAGAGCTGCTGCGGCTCGTTAAGGACATTCGCGATATCGAGGCTGAAGCCCAGCGTCGGCTTCCACTGATAACTCATGCCGAGGTTCAGGGTTTTGAACGAGTGCCGGTATTGGTTCAGGCCGGGAGTCGTCACCGCGCTCAATGACGTGATGTGCTCGCCCGTGAAGTTATAAAGCGCACGCGCGCTGAAGCCGGAACGGTGGCGCCACGTGAGCGTAGCATTGGCCGTGTGCGGGATGAAGTTCGTGACTTCGCGGCGGGTCAGGTAGCGAGTCCCGCCACGCAAGCCATGGGTTTCGACCCATGAATAGTTGAACGACGCGGCGAGCCCCTTCAGCTGCCCCGGCAGGAACGTGAGCTGCTGGGAATAGGAGAACTCCCAACCCTGGGCGATCATGGTGCCGGAGTTGAGCGAAGTCCGCTCCTCGAAGCCCTCGTATTCTCCGTCGTAGCCATTGTCCATGCCACCAGGAATGAGGCCGACAACCTGCCCCGTCACGATGTAGTCCTCGATCGACTTGTGGAACCAACCTACGGTGAGGGCACCGACACCTTTGAAGTAATACTCCAGGGTAGCATCCCAGTTCTCCGAGGTTTGCGGTCTGACGCTTGGGTTGCTGACGGTCAGCCGACGGTTGGTCTCATCGACCGATTCGCCCGGACGCATGTTGGAAATGTCCGGGCGGCCGAAGCTGGTGGACCAGCTCACGCGCGCTTTCAGATCCGGCGTGATGTCGTGAAACGCGTGCACGCTCGGGTAAAAATCGCTGTAGCCGCCGTCGATGACGCGCTGGGTAGAGGCGTAATCTTTCGCCGCCGCGGCGACCGGGTTCTCCAACTGCTCCGCCACAGTGCTGGCACGGAGCGCCCGGACCCGCACCCAACCCTTGCCGAGCGTCTTTGTGTCTTCGTAACGCACACCACCCAGGTAACCCGTGCGGGCGCGCCACCCTTCCCGACCGAGCCGGCCATTCGCCATCAGGTAATACGCCGTGACCTCTTCCTTCACGCTGTTGGTCGCGGTAAATTTCGATTGTTCGTGGAAGTAACGATCCTCGATCCAGAGTGCGGGGTCTTTGGGCCAGCCGTCCGTGGTGTGCATGGAGGACTGCCACATCGGAATATTGAATCCGGCTTTCTCCCTCATGTGACTCCGGTAATTCGGATCGTGCGCCAGGCGCAGATTCGGATCATAGCGCGCCGTGCCGACGAACTGGTAGCGATGGCGGTCCTTGCCCCACTCGTCGCGGACGGCTTCGCGCCAGGCAGCCCCGACCTTGAGAAACGTCGGCGCAGAGAGCGGCGTCCGCCAACGCATGTCGTAACGCGCCTGATAAATCACCTGATCGCTCTCGTTGCGCTGTTGAGTCAGCCCGTCGGTCGCGCGGGGCAGATAGTTCCTGGGATCGGTCCAGTCCGCCCCGCCATTGCGGGTGAACTGCGGATAGACATCGGACTGCGTTTTATCCAGAATCCATCCGGCGTTGCCGAATGTCACTGGCTGGCCGGGAGTCTGCAGCGCAGGATCGAAAAACCGCAGGGCCATCACGCCGCCGCGGCCTTGCCCGTTGTTCAGATGTGACTCGCCCGCGCTCGCGCCGTATTCGATCAGCCAGTTGCTGAAATTGTGCTCGCCGCTGAAATCGACCCGGCGCATCCGCAAGTTGTAGTTCAGCGGGCCGTCGCTGAGCACTTCGATGTGGGAGGCGTTACCGCTGCTTCCGGTAGTCGCCGGGGCGACGCGTTCGGGAACGGGCCGGATCACGGTGATATCCTCGGTGAATGTGCCCGGCAGATACGCCGTCGCTGCGCTCGGCGCTGTGCCCTGGGCACCGGTAAACGCACGGATGAGCGGGCGGCGCCGGTGGCGCTCGAAATTGTCGTTCTCAAGCAGGCCGAGCGAAAACTTCGTCGCGGACGACCAACGGTAGTCGGCCTTGAAGTTCACGCTCATCTGCTTCCGATTGTTCGTGTTGTCGTAGGTCTCGTATTGCCGCACGGGCGCGGGACCGCTGGGGACGTTCACATAGTCATACAAGGTATAGAAACCGCCGACGGCGTTCTCGCTGTAGAAAGCGTTGAGCGAGACACCGAGATTTCGCTGCTCGCCGAATACGCTGAATACCTGCTGGTGCGTCATGTTCAGGATCGGGTGCGCGCGGTGCTCGCGGCGAATCGGCGTCTGCTCGAAAAAGGGTGGCGCCCATCGGGCGCTGAAATTGTAAGTTGTGCGGTGGTTCTCGCGCATGCTGAAAGTCGAGCGGGACTTGAAATTGATGGTGCCGCCGAGCGAGTCGGCGCCCTTGTCAGGCGTGTGACCCTTGATCAGTTCCAAGCCCTCGAACATTGCACCCGTGACGCCCTGCAACTCGAACGCGCGGCTGCCGGCGCCGGTCGTGGTCATCGTCATTCCGTCGACCGTCACGTTGTTCAACCCGGGCGGCATGCCGCGCATATTGAACTGGTAATTCAGCCCCTCGACCGTCGGGCTGCCGGCGACGCCAGGGAGACGCATGACGACTTCGCCCGCGCTCATGTTCGGCAGGTAACCAAAGGAATCCATCGCGATCACGTCCTTCACGTTATCCGCGTTTCTCTTCTCGGTGATCATCGCGGCGGCGCCCTCGCGCTCGCCGGTGACCTTGAACGCGTCGAGTTTGTAGACGCCCGAGGTGAGCTCGAAATCGCTCAGGGCCCGCTGGCCGCTCGTGACCACGATCGCCTTCGTCATCTTGTCGAGGCCGAGGTAGGTCACGGCCAACTCGTGCGTGCCGGCGGGCACGTTGGAAAACACGAAGCGGCCCGTGTTATCCGTCAGCGCGGAGAGGCCCAGCGCCGCCACCTCCACGCGCGCGCCCTCGAGATTGTTGCCCGTGGCGGCGTTGCTGATGGTGCCGGTGATGACGCCGCCCTCCGCGGCCGCAGCCGAGACCTCCAGTGAAACAAGACACAGCAGTATCATGCGGAACATGACACGCCGGACGTTTGCGATCGATGCAGCGAATTCCAGGAGCCGGGTTTTCATCGGGATCAGTTCAGGTTTTGGATTACGCCCGCCAGCGGACGCCGGTGACTCGCCCCGCTGGGCAAATGAAATCTCCGGCGACGTTTGCTGCGAACGTCTCGACTTGGGGTGGTGAGCCGATCCTCTTGGCCGAGCGCACTCGCGCGCAACTGAAAAATCCGCAGCGACTCGCCGCGGTCACCACCCGGGCAAATCCCTAACCGCACCCGTCCCATCGATAGTTCGTGCGCAACGCCTGAGCCCGGCGTCCACTCTCCCCGCTCGATTTTCTACCCCCTTCGTTATCCTCGTTGCCTTCAGTTCAATACGGTTTGGCGCTGTCGCCTATCGCTTGAGCGCAAACGCCACATACGCGTCGCCCATCCCGGACGCTCCGCCCACGCGACCACCGCCCGTGGCCGTGATCACGACGAACTGCCGCCCACCCACCTCGTAGATCGCCGGCGCCGCCGTGCCGGCAAAAGGCAGCTTGGCCGACCACAGCTCTGCGCCTGTATCCGCATCGAACGCACGCAGCTTTTCGTCCTCCGTCCCCGCGACGAACACCAGTCCGCCCGCCGTCACGGTCGCCCCGCCAAGCGTCTGCGACCCCGTCAGCGGCACGCCCTGCTTCGTCAATTCCGCCAGCTCGCCGAGCGGCACGCGCCACAGCGCCTTGCCGGTGCTCAGGTCATAGCAGTTCAACAAACCCCACGGCGGCTTGATCCCCGGATAACCCTCGTGATCGACCAGGAAATTGAACCCGTCGAAACCAAAGCGCGGTGCTTCCGCGGCCCCGGGCCCACCTCCCCCACGCCGCGGCGGCGGCTGGTTACGGCGGAAAAGAAAATCCACGAGTTCCTTTTTCTCCTCGGGATTCAGGACGAGGTTCGGCGGCATCGCGCCCTTCCCCTTCGCGATTACCCCGAGGACCTCGTCATCCGTCATCCGCGCTTTCAACCCAATCAATGGCGGCGCTACGCCCACGCCGCTCCGCGTCGGGCCATGACACGCTGCGCAATGTTGCCCATAAATTTTTTCCCCGGCCGACGCCGGTTGCCGCGGATCGCGCTCCCGTTCGTCGTTGGCCATCACCGTGATTTTTGAAACCCAGCGATTCGAAGTCACGTAAAGCCGTCCGCTCGGCACATCCACCGCCGCGCCCGACCACTCCGCGCCACCGCGCGAGCCGATGAAGAGGGTCGGCTTCCCCTCGGTGAACGGCTCGAAAAATCCGTAATTCGATCGCGCCACCACTTTCTCCACGAACTCGCGCGCCTCGGGCGTGCGGTCCGTGATCATGTTGGGATGAAACTCGCTGCGCGAAATCGGCTCCGGCAGCTCCGGATCGGGCTGATACGGCGCCGTGCGCTCGCCCGGGAGCTTCGAGGGCGGGGCGCGCCGCATCCGCAAAGGAAATACGGGCTTCCCGCTCACGCGGTCGAGCACGAAGAGGTGGCCGGACTTCGCCATGCACGTGACGACATCCACCCGTTTCCCCTCCCGCTCGATCGTGACGAGATTCGGCGGCGCACACACATCGAGATCCCAGATATCGTGCCGCACGTCCTGAAAGTGCCAGAGCCGCTTCCCCGTCAGCACATCGAGCGCGAGCACGCAGTTGCTGAACAGATTGTCGCCGAGCCGGCCGACGCCGACCATATCGGGCCGCGGTGCCCCGAGCGCCACGAACGCCATGCCCCGCGTGTCGTCGATCGAGAGCCCGCTCCAGCCGTTCGCACCGGCCTGCGGTCCGTCCCACGTGCTCGCGCCAAATTCCTCGCCGCGAGCCACCGAATGGAACCGCCACAACGGTTTCCCGCTGCGCACGTCGAAGGCATACACGTCGCCGTTAATTCCGGTAGTGACGTAGATATGCTGATACACCGCGCCGCTCGCGGTCGCGCCCGTGGCGATCGCCGTCCGACCATTCTCGCCAAAGCCTGCCGTGGCCGCGCCCGTCTTCGGATCAACCGCGTAGATCCAATCCCCACAGCCGAAAAGAACCCGCCCCGCGTGCGCGGCATCGCCGGGCCAGTAAACCAACCCGCGGCGCGCCGGCGTGTCCTGCGGCCGGGTCTGCCGCGGCACTTCGAGTTTTTTCCGCCAGCGCTCCACCCC
>JANPIT010000155.1:0-1527 GCA_031425115.1 Opitutaceae bacterium
ACCGCGCCGGCCGGCTGGCACCGGAACGGCGCCAAGGCGGATTTCTACGCCGTCGGCGTCGACTCGACCCAGACGTGGGGCGGCATGCCGAGCGCTTATGTCGAATCGCTCACGTCCGAGGTAAAGGGCGGCTTCGGCGGCATGATGCAGACCACCGCCGCGGAGGACTATTCCGGCAAGCGCGTGCGCCTCAGCGGCTGGGTCAAAACGGAGAACGCCAACGAGGGCGGCGGACACCTGTGGCTGCGCATCGACGGACAGGAACGCGGCCAGATGCTCGGCTTCGACAATATGAGCAACCGCTCCGTCAAGGGCACGACCGACTGGCAGGAAGCCTCGGTCGTGCTGGATGTGCCCGCGGGTGCATCCGCGCTCGCGTATGGTTTCTTCGTTTCCGGCGGCGGCAAGATGTGGGTCAACGGGCAGAACATCGAAGTGGTCGGCTCCGAGGTCCCCACGACCAATATGATCAAGAAGCCCGTGCTTCCCAACGTGCCGCGCAACCTGGGCTTCAGCACCGACCCGAAGAAGTGAATGCCCGGGGCTCTCGGTCAGCGTGGTGACTATTCCCGGCGATGGGTCCGTAGCTCCGTTCCCGCTTTCCAGCTTTCCACATTCAATATCCGACCTTCGTCTCTTCGCGTCTTCGCCCTTAACCGCCTTTTTCCTGAGTTCCTGAGTTCCAGATTCTCTCCCCTGTCGGTATCCGCACCATCCGCGTTCAACGCTCTGTATCTGAATTTTAACCACGGATTACGCGGATATCACGGATGGTCGGAACAGGCACCTGATTCAGAGTTGGCAGCCCCAGCACGTCGCAGGGCGCCGTGAACCGCGCCGGCGCGCGGGGAGCCCTCGGCGGTGCCGGCCACGTCATCGCCGACAGTCCGCCCGTTACCCGACCTTCGCGCCTTCGCGCTTAAACGCCTTTTTCCTGAGTTCCTGAGTTCCAGATTCAAGCTCTCAACTCTCAACCCAGTTCTCCCAGCCCTAAGCTCTGAGCTCTCAGTTTTAACCTCCGCGCCGCGCTCACCCAATCGCGAGCAACTCCACTTCGAAGATCAACGTAGCATTCGGCGGGATCGCGCCGGGGAAGCCCTGCGCGCCGTAGGCGAGTTCCGGCGGCAACGTGAGCCGCACTTTGTCGCCAATCTGCATCGTGGCCACGCCTTGATCCCACCCGGCGATCACCTGACGTTTGCCGAGCACAAAACTGAACGGCTCGTCGCGATCCACGGAGCTATCGAACTTCTCCCCCGTCGTGAGCCAGCCGGTGTAATGCACCGATACGAGGTCCCCTTTATTCGGGGTGCGTCCGTTTCCCGTCACGAGTTTTTCGATTGTCAGCGAAGCCATGCGTCGACCCTGCGCGAGGAATGCAGCGCTGAGCAAGCGAGATACGGCGCCGCAACCCACACGCTCCGTCCCTGATCACCTGCAACGCCGTGCTGATGCGAGGCATCTCAGTCGCCTCAGCCGAAGCCGAATTCGAAGTCCGCGGAAGTGGGAGACTCGCCCGGTGGATTT
>JANPIT010000156.1:0-1896 GCA_031425115.1 Opitutaceae bacterium
GAAGGCAACCGCCTCGTCGCCACGCCCGAGATGGCCAAGGCGATCGAGGATTACCAGAAGCAGCAAGCGACGATGCGCGGCGAACGCCGTGAGATCCGCCGCGCGCTCCGCGAGGATATCGACTTCCTCGAGAACAAGCTCCTCGTGATCAACCTGCTCGCCACCCCGCTCCTTGTCGGCGCTTTTGGCCTCTGGTTCTACCGCAGCCGCAAGAAATAATTCACTGAAACGCGGAGCGCGCGAAGGGCGCAGAGTAAAACAATTACTCTGGTTTCCTCCGCGTTCCTCCGCGCCCTCCGCGTCAATGTCCAACTCCCTTACCCAGTTCTCGCGATGAAAATCAAAACGCTCATCGTCTGCATCCTCGCCCTCGCCGCGGTTTCCGTTGGCGTTTACTTTGCCCGTCGCCCCGCGCCGCCCACCGTGGCCGACGCCCGCGTCAATCAGCCACTCGTCGACCGCGCCATCATCGAAAAAGCGATGAAGCTGCGTCTTTCCGACGCCGGTAAAACCGTCGAACTCACCCGTCAGCCGGACGGCACCTGGCGCGTGCCTTCCTACTACGATATGGCGGCGGACTTCACCAAGCTCTCCGGCTTCGTCGGCAACTTGACCGACGCCAAGCTCCAGCGCTTCGTCACCGCCAACGCCGACCGCATCTCGCGTCTCGAATTCAAGGATACGAAGATCGAGCTGCTCGATAGCGCCGGCAAGTCGCTCCAGACGCTGACCCTCGGCAAGAATGCCGAAACGGGTGGCGGTCGCTACGTCCGCTACGGCGACGAGCCCAAGGCCTTCCTCACCAATCTCAGTGCCTACTTGGATACCGAGCCGAAAAACTGGGCCAACGCGGAGCTCATCAGCCTCAAGCCCGACGACATCGCCAAGATCGAGATCCCATTCGCCGAGGGCGGTCCGATCACCGTCTCACGCGCCAAGAAAGAAGATCCGTGGGTCGCCGAAAACGCCCCGGCGGGTCAGAAGGTCAAGGCCGACAAGGTCGCAACCATTCTCAGCTCGATTGGCACGATCCGGTTTTCGGATACGAGCGCCCTGGACGACGCCAACGTCACCGCTGCGAAGGCAAACCTCCGCACGTTCAAGCTCGAGACCTTCGACAAGAAGACCGTGAAAATTGCTCTCGGGCGGAAGCCCGAGGAAAAGAAACTGAAGTCTCCGACCGAGGGCAAAACCGGCCTTGCCGCGCTTGGCTCGATCACCGACATGGTCAAAAAAGAAGGCGAAGCGAAGCCGGGCGAAGAGAAGAAAGACGACAAACCGCTCGCGCCCGAGTTCGAAACCATTCCCGCCGGCCCGGTCGTCGCGATCATCTCGCACAGCGAGGCGTCTGCCCCGGTCAATGCCCTGATGGATAAGCGCGCCTTCCAGATCTCCGACTACACGTTCACCGGTTTGCCGCAGAAGGCGGATGAACTCTTCGAGCCCGCGCCCACGACGCCCGCTCCCGCAGCCCCCGCCGCGCCGATCACCACGACGGAAGAGAAGAAGCCCGAGAGCAAAAAGTAAGCGCTTCACCTCAGTCCCAACTTTCAGCGCGGGCCACCAACCCGCGCTTTTTTGTGCGCTGCTCAGGCGCTGAATAATTTCAGTCCCGCTACGCCGCCGACGATGAGCACCATGCACGCGATTCGCGCCGCGTTGGCGGGCTCTTGAAACAGCACCATCCCCAGCACCGCCGTCCCCACCGCTCCTATCCCTGTCCACACCGCGTAGGCAGTGCCGATCGGCAAAACGCGCGCCGCCATCGCGAGCAGATGTCAAAAAAGAAGGCGAAGCGAAGCCGGGCGAAGAGAAGAAAGACGACAAACCGCTCGCGCCCGAGTTCGAAACCATTCCCGCCGGCCCGGTCGTCGCGATCATCTCGCACAGCGAGGC
>JANPIT010000157.1:0-2068 GCA_031425115.1 Opitutaceae bacterium
CGCAATTGAGCGAAGTCCACGCGCTCGCCCGCGCCGAGCGCCGCGACGCCGGCGCCGCCACCATCCCGCCGACTCCCGCGCCACTCGTAGTCCCGACGCCGGCGATTGCGACCGCGCCGCTCGCTCCGGTGCCTGAGCTCACTATCGCGCGGCCCATTCCCGCGTCAGTTCCCGTATCCACTTCGTCCGCACCAGCGTTCTCACCGCTACCGCCCGAGCTCCCCCGCCACTTTCCTCCGCCACTCCCGCTCCCGCCTTCTCCGCGTGCCTATGTCCCGCCGATCCCTGCGCGCCTCAATTGGGAGCAGTTCATGGGCGCGAAGCTTTTCGCGTGGCTCGGTGGTCTCGCCGCGTTTTTGGGCGCCGCCTTTTTCGTCAAATACTCCTTCGAGCACGACCTGATTCCTCCCGCGATGAGAGTCGCGCTCGGTTACGCGTTCGCCCTCGGCTTGATCGGCGGCGGGCTGAAGCTCGCCCGCGGCCGCTACGGCATCACCGCTCAGACGCTTTGCGCCACGGGGATCGTATCGCTCTACGCCGTCACGTTCGCGTGCAACTCGATCTACCACTTCGCGTTCTTCGGACCGGTCGCCACCTTTGCCGTGATGTCGCTCGTCACCGCGGGCGCCTTCTATCTCGCCATCCGACTCGAAGCGCAGGTCGTCGCGATCCTCGGCATGGTGGGCGGATTCCTCACGCCGGTCCTCCTCTCCACCGGCCGCGACAATCCTGTCGGACTCTTCGGCTACATCGCCCTCCTCGACCTCGGGTTAATCGCCGTCGCGCTGCACCGCCGCTGGCATTTTCTCACCGCGCTCGGCGCCATCGGCACGGTGCTCATGCAACTCGGCTGGGCGGGAAAATTTCTCAACCCCGCCAAGGCCCCGACCGCCATGGTCGTGTGCCTCGCGTTCTGCGGTCTTTATCTCGCCGCGTATTTTGTCGCGCAGTGGATTGCCGCACGCCGCCGCGCGGTCGGCCCGACCGGGCTCGAGGAGTCGGACGGACCTGCCGCTCACGCCTCGGACAACGCGCCCGCGAGCCTGGTCTCATCTTATCTCACTTACGCCGCGGTCGCGTTTCCGCTCGTGGCGCTCGGCTTCGCCGCGCTGTTCCTCGGCTATCCATCAATCGCCGCGCGCCCCGGATTATTATTCTCCTTCGCGCTCGCCGCCGACCTCTGCTTGCTCGCGCTCGCCTGGCGCGACGCCGCGCTCTCGAAACTGCATCTCGTCGCTGGCACGCTCCTCTTCACCCTGCTCGCCGCGTGGACCAGCACCCGGCTGACCGCCGACCTTCTGCCGTGGGCACTCGGCCTGTATTTGCTCCACGCCGTGCTGCACACCGCGTTTCCCATCCTGCTCGAGCGTCATCGGCCCTCCGCGAGCGCTGCAGTGTGGAGCCAACTCTTTCCGCCGCTCACGTTGCTACTCTTGCTCTTCCCGCTCTTCAAACTGCAGGGCATCTCCCCCGCCTTCTGGCCCTGCGTGTTGTTGATCGATCTGCTCGCCATCGGCCTGGCCTTCTTCACCGCATCGCTGGCGAGCGTGGTGACGGTGCTCGTGCTCACCGTCGCCGCCACCGCGCTTTGGATTTTCCGGATGCCGTCCACCGTCGCCGCGCCTCCTTCGCTGCTCGTCGTCACCGGCGGATTTGCCGCTCTATTTTTCGCGGCGGGCCTGCTGCTTTCCCGGCCGCTCGGGGCCGCGCGACCCAGCGCCGATCCGCGCGGGCAACTGCCGATGTTTTCCGCGCTGCTGCCGTTTGTGCTGCTCATGATGATGACGCTGCGACTGCCGTTCGCCAGTCCCACGCCCGTCTTCGGCCTCGCACTCTTGCTCAGCGTCATGGTGTTCGGGCTCACCGCCTTTCTGCGGCTCGACTGGCTTCCCGCCTGTGCCCTCGCCGGCGTCGCCGCCGTGGAATACACGTGGCGCCTCCACCACCCCGCATTGGCTCAGACTCCGCTTGCGCTGGCGTGGTATCTGGCGTTCTACGCTGCCTTCACGATTTACCCATTTCTGTTCCGCCGCCGCTTTGCCCCGCTCACCGGTCCCTGGGCCGTGGC
>JANPIT010000158.1:0-9706 GCA_031425115.1 Opitutaceae bacterium
CGATGAAAAACGATTCGTTACCTTCGAAGTCGGCTTGAAACACGAGCCGGTCGTTACCCTTCCAGAAAAACGACGCGATGCTGTCATCCGTGCCACGCACAATCAGCCGCGATTCCTTGGTCGCCCGATCGAAGACGCCGAGCGCCATGCGCTTTTCGTGGGGGAATAGAAATGCGATCTTCGTGCCATCGGGCGACAGCCGTGGTTGGGAAACGCTGGGCAGCCCGAAGAATTGTTCGATGGGCGGCGGCGTGCTCGCCGCGAAGACGGGCAGCAGAACAATCACCGAGAGCGTGGCAGCGAACCGGAGGAATAGCTTCATGGGAATAGGCTGCGGCGGGGAGGTTGGGTGGGGGCGACGACGGGAATGGAGTTATTTTACCTCCACCATTTCGCCGATTTTCACCTCCGCACGGACATCCGTGTAGACCTGAAGGCCGTCGCTCGTCTCGCCGAAAAAGGGCACCGCGTTGCGAATTAACGTGGCGGCCAGATCGGAGAATTTTTGCTTCGGCTCACGTGGAGCCGACACAAACGTGCTCCACAGCCGCTTCGCTCCCTTGCCGTCTTTTTTCAGCTCTTGGTAGTTGAATGCATCGACCACGATCAGGTGAAACTCACGCGTCGATCCATACTCTACCCCGCCGGGTCCCGCGGCGGTGCCTTGCCCGGGAGTCAGCGCGGCTTGGGCGCCGGCTCCGGAACCTGAGCTAGCAGCTGCGCCGCCTCCGGACGCTCCACTGCCGAACCCGAACGATTGCGAGTTCGCCGCGTTGGCGCCCAATGCCGCAAAGGTCTCGTCGTTGCCACCCGCGCGGTGATCCCACGCTTGTTCGCTCCCGAGATTGTGCAGACCGCGGCCGCGCGGGCGAGGGATCATCCCATCGGCCCACGTGATGTCGTTCGGGCGCACCGTCGGCAGACGCCACAGGCGGTCGCCATAACTGACGCGCAGCACCAGCGTCACCTTGGTGGGCTCGCGAATCAGCCCCTGCTCGTCGGCAGCGTTGAGGTAGTTCTTTTTCGCCAGTGCCGGCGTCAACAACCCCGTCACTTGCTCGTAAGTGAGGTCGGATTCGAAGATCTCGCCGGGCATAAAAATAAAATGCTGGGGCGCTGCGAGTGGTTGCAGCGGTGCCTTGGCGGGATTTACCGAGCCGCGGCCATCGACGGCCCGGAGCAAGGTCTCGCGCGGGGTGCCGCGATAATTGGCGGCGGAAATGGAGACAGGGGCGAAGCCCTTGATTTCGGTGGCCGCATCAGCGGCGAAACCGATGCTTGATAAGGCAATGAGGAGCGGGAATGCGGAGGCAGGGCGCAGAAGGTGCATGGGAAGTAGGCGGTTCTCTGGAAGGTATCACCACAGAGTGGCACGTTGAAAGCGCATCCGGTTGGTCGGGCCGACGGCAGGATGGACGGTCGAGTCTCGACCCGCGGCCTCGCTGCCGGGTCGGGTTCGTCCGCGGGCAGCCTGCGAATTCGTCATTGCAAACGCGCTCTCCCGCCGCGTGTCATAATCCCGTCACCACAACCAGTCGAAGCCCACGCTCCGATTGCGACACCTCCAACACAACAAACCTACTATGAACCAACCGCTGCTTACAGCTGCGCGTGCGGCTGCGCGTTTCGGTCTACTGGCGATCTTGGGCACGAGCGCCATTGCTGCGACTGCTCCGACGACGACTACCACACCACCTAAAAAGGATGAGCCGGCGAAGCTCGAAAAATTCGAAGTGACGGGCTCGCGCATCAAGCGCCTCGATGCCGAGACGCCCGCGCCCGTGCAGACCTTTACCATCGAGAGCATCGAGGCCAAGGGCTACGCGAACATTGGCGATTTCATCCAGAGCCTGCCGTTTAACTCCGGCACGGCGAATTCGATTTACCAAACCGCAAGTTTCACACGTGGCGCCGCCACTGCGAATCCGCGCGGCTTGGGTTCGAATCGCTTTCTGACTCTGATTAACGGCCGCCGCGCGATCACTTACGGCCTGACGAATTCCGCCAACCAGTCCGTCTTCGATTTTAACAGCATCCCGGCCGCCGCCGTGGACAGCATCGAATACCTGAAGGACGGCGCCTCGGCCATCTACGGATCCGATGCCATCACCGGCGTGCTGAACATCAAACTGAAGCGCAACTTCAGCGGCGTGATCGCGACCACGATGTATGGCAACACCATCGGTCACGATACGGGTTATCTGAATCTGAATGCCATCGTCGGCACCGGCGTGGGGAAGACCAAGGCGGTCGTGGCGCTCGATTTCAAAACGCAGAACTCAAACTTCCTGCGCGACTACGATGTCACGACCGCGGACTACTCCGCCGCGGGCGTCAAGGGCCTCAACCAGAATAGCACACTGAACTTCCCTGCCAACCTCTCGCTCACGCGGGCGCAAGCGACGGCCATCGGCCTCGCTTTCCCGGCGACGGCGACGACGGCCACCAGTTGGACGTTCGTGCCCCGCGGTGGTGCGCAGCAAGGCACGCCCACGGTGGGTGGCTTCGTCGCGGCTCCCCAGAACCCGGCGAATCCCAACGCCGTGCTCGTCGGCAATGAGAACCGCTACAACTTCGCTCAAAGCTATCAACGGTATCCGGCTTACGACTACGGTTCTGCCTACACTTCGTTTGAGCATGAGTTCACCGATACCCTCACGGGCTTCGCTGAAATCACCTACTCGAACAACCGGACCTATTACGCGTTCACGCCCGCCGTGATCAACTTCCCGACGGAGGGCCTCGTGTTGCCGGCGGCCAATCCCTACAATCCGTTTGGTATCCCGCTCACGTCGCTGACGGCGCGCACCAATTTCGGGCCTGTCCGTAAGTTCGACACCGAGTCAAATTCCACGCAGTTCCTGGGCGGCCTTCGCGGCACCATCCTGAACCGCTGGAATTGGGAAATGGGCGCCGCCTACGGCAGCAGTCTGGTCACGTCGGTTTCCCGGAATGCCGTTCGCGCCGCCACCTATCAGGCCGGCTTGAACGGGACCACGCTCGCCACGGCGATCAATCCCTTCGGTCCGTCGGCTCCGGCGGCCCTCGCGAATCTGTTCACGATTTCGTCCGGCTCGAACAAGATCGAAGCGGTCGGCTATGATGCGCACGTCGACGGCACGCTCTTTGATCTCCCGGCGGGATCGATCGGTGTGGCCGCTGGTGCCGAGTGGCGGCGCGACAAGATCCAGACCAATCCCGATACCGCCGCCTACCTCGGCTCCGGTGGTGGTCTTCCACTCCAGGGTTTGCGCAATGTCGGCTCGGTCTTCGTCGAAGTGACGGTGCCAATTCTGCGCTCGTTGGAAGTGCAGGCGGCCGGTCGTTACGAAAACTACAGCGACTTCGGCAACACCACGAAGCCAAAGATCGGCGCGAAATATCGTTTCCCGAACAACCAGGTCGCCAATGTCATCCTCCGTGGTTCCTACTCGGAATCGTTCAAGGCCCCCGACCTCGGCCGCCTCTACGCCTCGCAGACGATCGCCTTCTCGCAAGGTGTGCTCCAGGATCCGCTGCGTCCGCAGGATCCGCCCCAGCAGCAGCGCATCGTCACGGGAGGCAATCCGAACCTGCTCCCGGAAACCGCCAAGGTGAAGTATGCCGGTATCGTCGTGGATATCCCGCGCATCAAGGAGCTCTCGTTCAACATCGATTACTTCAAGTTCCAGATCGACCAGGTCATCGTGACCCCCGGCGTGAACTTCCTCCTCACCCCGAACGGCATCGCGTCGTTTCCCAACGCCATCGTCCGCGACAGCGCGCTCGGCAATCCTGGCCCGATCCTCCGCATCGAGACGGTGCCCTCCAACAATCCGAAAGCCTTCGTGAAGTATGAGGGTATGGACTTCGGCGTGAAATACACCCTGCGCAACACGCGCTACGGTAATTTCAATTTCGAAGTGAACACCACGCGCATTCTCGAAGTCGGCAGCGACAGCGGTCTCGGCGGCGGCTACTTCAACAACACGGGTCTTTTCGTGAACCCGAAGTGGCGCGGCAATGCCTCGATCGGCTGGCGCCAGAAAGATTGGGGCTTCACGGTCAACGCCGACTATATTGGCAAATACTTCAACGACGGTTTCGTCGCTCCAGGTTGGGGCGAGAATCCCTATACCACGGTGCATCCACAGATCAGCTATCGTGGTTTTTGGAACAGCACGATTCAGCTCGGCGCCAACAACGTGCTCGACAACAAGCCGCCGTTTAACGGCCGCGACACCGGTGGCTTCGATCCCAATACCTATGGGGCCGGCGCGCTCGGTCGTTTCGTCTACGTTCGCGTTCGCAAGGAATTCTAAACGGTCGCCTCCAGTGACCTGTTAGTCTCAGCAGCGTGCTCCTCATCCCGAGGAGCACGCTTTTTTCTAAGAAACGTATTTGTAGCGGGAGCGCTTTGTTTCCGCCTGGAACGCGAAACCGTTTCGCTACCGACATGAAATTTTCCTCTCTACTTTCCGCTCTCGCGGCCTGTGCCGTAGCCGCCGCCGCGCCCTCGAGCCGTGGGGCGCAACCTTCGCCGCTCCTGCCGATCGAGACGTTTTTTCAGGCCCCCGCGCTCACCTCGCTGTCGTTTTCTCCCAACGGGAAATACGTGCTTTGCCTCGTGCCGTTTGAGCGGCGAATGAACCTCGCGGTCATCGATCTCGAGAAGGGGACGAAGAACCTCATCACCAATTTCAAGGACAAGCAGGCGACGCAGCCGACTTGGGCGAACGACGACCGGATTCTCTTCCGGGTCGACGACGACGGGAAAGAGTCGTTCGCGCTTTATGCCGTCAATCGCGATGGATCTGATCCCGTCATCCTCGCTTCGGGCTACTCCAAGGTTGCGACCAATAGCGAAATCAACGCCCGCTTCCGCGACATCCTTCGACGAAATAAGAAGGATCCCAAGTCTCTCTACGTGCTCGCGCACATCGAGCGCATCGACTGGCCCGATGTCGCGCGGCTCGATCTCAAAACCGGTCGGATGACGGTGGTCGCCCGCGCGCCCGGTGACGTCGAGCGCTACGTGCTCGATCATAATGACGAGGTGCGCTTCGCCATGGTGACGCAGGGTCGAAACCGCCGGGTCCTCTATCGGGACGGTGCCGGCAAAGACTGGCAGGAAGTCGCCTCGCGCGATGTCGACGAAGCCGGTTGGGAGCCGGTCGTCTTCGACGGCGATAACAAATCCGTGCTGGTGTGGTCAGACCTCGGCGGGCGGAAAACGCGCGCCATCTATCGCTACGACACCGTGAAAAAACAGATGGGAGAATTGGTGGTCGCCGACGACACCTACGACATTGTCATTCCGAATATCGAATCGTTTCCTCGCAGCCACCAAATCGTTTTCGATCCCTCCAAATCCCGCATCGTTGGCATCGGTTACTATGCGGATCGTCTGCGTTTCCACTGGATGGATCCGGAGATCGAGGCGATTCACAAACAGGTCGAGGCATCGCTCCCCGACACCGTGCATTCAATTCGGCAGATTTCGGAGGATGGTTCACGGCTGATATTCACCTCCTACAGCGATCGCGATCCCGGGGTATATTATCTGTTCGATAAGGCGCGGAAGAAGTTGAGTGAGATCGCGGTGATATCTCCCAAGGTCGACCCGGACCTAATGGCCTCGGTCAAGCGCGTGTCTTTCAACGCCCGGGACGGACTCAAGGTGCACGGCTATCTCACTCTGCCCAAAGGCCGCGACCCGAAGAAGCTGCCGCTTATCGTCCACCCGCACGGCGGGCCCTATGGTCCGCGCGACGACTGGACGTATAACGCCGAAGTGCAGTTTTACGCCAACCGCGGCTACGCCGTGCTGCAGATCGATTATCGCGGCTCCGGTGGCTATGGCCGTCAGTTTGAAATGGCTGGCTACAAGCGCTGGGGACTCGAGATGCAGGACGATCTTTCCGATGGCGTGAAGTGGGCGATCGCCGAAGGCATCGCTGATCCCGCGCGGGTTGTGATTAGCGGAGCCAGCTATGGGGGCTACGCCACGATGGCCGGTCTTACGTTCACGCCGGAGCTCTATTGCGCCGGCATCAACTACGTCGGCGTCACTGACCTCGAATTGATGATCCCAAAAGCTGCGCCGGCCGAGCGCCTATGGTGGCGTCACTCGCGGATGGGCGACTTGTCCAAACGCGAAGAAAAGGAACGCATCCACAACACCTCGCCGGTTAATTTCGCCGATCGGATCCGGGTGCCGGTGCTGATGGCCTACGGGAAAAATGATCCGCGCGTGGTGATTGAGCACGGCTACGACATGGAGGCCGCGCTCAAAAAAGCAGGGAAGTCCTATAAAATGATCATCGAGGCCGACGAGGGACACGGCTTCCGGAAAGAAGAACAGCGGATCGCATTCTACCGCGAGGTGGACGCGTTTCTCGAGTCCGTAGTCGGAAAGCCGGGACGGGTGGAGGTCGGGCGTCCCCAGGTGGTGGAGCCAGCCGCGAAATCCAAGCGCTGAGGCGCTTGGCGCTTGGCGCGGCGCGAGCAGCGAGCCGACTTGCCGTGCGGTGCTGCGCCGCCGCGGTGAGGGCAGGGCGCGGGACTTCGCCATTGCCAACCACGCGGCTTTCTCCGCACCTCTTGCGTGTCACCACAACCCAGCCGGGACGACCCCTCCGGCTGGCGACACCTCCAGGTCCCCCAACACAACCGTTGCCATGAACCCACCGCTGCTCGCGGCCGCTCGCGCGGCTGCATGCGTCGGCCTTGCTGTGTCCTGCTGCGCGCCCGCCTTGGTCGCGCAACTCGCACCCGGCCCGGCTCCGACTTCCACCGCCGCCGCCTCGTCCGCCGCCGCTCCGACTACGACCGATCCGGCCAAGCTCGAGAAATTCGAGGTTACCGGCTCGCTCATCAAGCGCACCGATGCCGAAGGCCCATCGCCTGTGCGCTTCATCACGCGCGCGGACATCGAGATGTCCGGGATGGACAATCTCTCGGACATCATGCGCGACATTCCCGAGGCCACCACCATCGGGATTAACGAGGGCAGCACGACCGGCGCGGCCCGAGGTGTGAATGCGATCGACCTCCGTTTCCTCGGCCCCAACAACACGCTCGTGCTCGTCGATGGCCGCCGCCAGGCACCCAACGGCATCTCGAGTGGCGGCACCGTCTTCGTCGACCTCAACCGCATTCCCGTCTCTCTCATCGAGCGCGTCGAGTTGCTGAAGGATGGTGCGTCCGCCGTCTACGGCTCTGACGCCACCGCGGGCGTGATTAACATCATCACGCGCCAGAATTTCGTCGGGGCTGAGGTGTCCGCGCGCTACGGCAATTATTTCAAGACCGACGGTGCCGAACTTTCGCTCTCGATGTTTGGCGGCACTCGCGCCGGCAAAGCCCGCGTGAACGTCAACTACACCTACAGCTCCCGCCACGCCAACGCCGCGAGCGATCAACCCTTCTCCGCTAACGCCGATCAGACCGAGCGCTGGCGTGCCTACGACGCGGTGAAATACGCCAACTCGCTCCGGCCCACCGCAACCGCCGTTAGTTCGTTCGATGGACGCTCCGCCACGGGCCCCTACGCGACCGTCGGCGTGCCCACGCTCGCGCAACTCACGGATCCGAAGAATGGCCTGACCGGCGCCGCGATTATCAATCCGCTCACCGGCACCACCGCCGCTTTCCTGCCCGGAACTGGCGGCACGAATGCCGGCACGCTCGGCAGCTCGGGCAATTTCGCCTCGGTGCCGCGTGGCGAAAACCCCGCGCGTCCCACCGCCGCGCAATATGTCACGCGTGCGTTTCCTCCCGGCGAGTTCAGCAACTCCTATAATTTTCAGCCTTTCGTCTGGAACGTTCCGGAGCGCCGCACGCGCAGCCTGAGCGTGGGTCTCGGCTACCAGCTCACACGCACGATCGATTTCGATGCCGCGATCACCGCGACGCGGATCAATTCCGAAACGCACCTCGCGCCTTCGCCCATTTCAACGAGCGGCGACAACAACATCCTCGTTCCGGCGAGTAATTTCTACAACCCGTTCGGCATCCCCGTCGCCTTCACCTTCCGCCCCATCGAGGTCGGCCCGCGCGTCGCGCTGATCAAGAGCGAGTCGCTCGGTTACCGTGCCGCGGTGCACGGCACGGTGCTCGAGCGATTCGATTGGGATTTTGGCTGGGCCTACACGAAAAATAAATCGACCGACCGCACGAGCAACGCGATCAGCGAGAGCAAGGTGCGGGCGGCGCTCGCGAAGAACACGCCGGACGCACTCAATATTTTCGGCGGGCCGACGTTTAAGAATAACCAGGCTACGATCGATGGCATCAAAGTGATCTCGGGCCAGAACGGCGATGCCGACACGATGCTCTTCGACGGTCGCCTCACCACGACAGAGTTGTTCACGTTGCCCTGGGGCAAGATCGGCAGCTCGCTCGGCGCGCAGCACCGCTCTGAACATTTCAACACGCAGAACGACGCGCTCTCCACCACGCTCGACGATATCATCGGCCAGGTTCGCCTCGCGGATCCGACGAAGGCCGCCCGCACCGTCGACTCGGCCTCCGCCGAGTTGCGCCTGCCGCTCGTGAAGGAAAAACATTTTCGTTTCCTCCATACGCTTGAGCTAAGCGGCGCCGCGCGCTTTGAAAAATTTAGCGATGGCTACGACAGTGGCGTGAAGCCGTCGGTCGGGCTGCGCTTCCGCCCCTTCCGCAGCCTGCTCTTGCGCGGCACCTACAATACCACCTTTCGCTCGCCGACGCTCCCGCAGCTCTACGGCGGCGTGCGCGAGAGCTTGGTCAGCGGACTGCCCGATCTCCGGCGCCCCCAGGCGCTGACGGGCGATCCCGTTGATGCCACCACCTACCAGCGCCTCGTCCGGACCGCCGGCAACCGTAACCTCGAACCTGAAAATGGGATCACGAAGCAAGTCGGCCTCGTGTTCGACGTGCCATGGAAACGGCTCAGCGGCCTCTCCATCGATTTCGCCCACGGCATCATTGAGCAAAAAAATCTGATCACCTCCGGACTCGGCACGACGTTCATCCGTCAAAACGAACTTACGAGCACCGGCGATCTCGTGGTCCGCGATTCCCAGTCGGAGACCTACACCAATACCACGGCGAACAACATCAACGTCCTCTCGGGTGCCGCGGGGCTGAGCACCCCGGTCCGCCCGGGAGAGACCGTGACGGTGCCGGGGCGCATCCGGTTCATCACCGACTCCGCGGTGAATCTCGCGCAGCAACTCGTGCGTTATTACGACTACGGGCTGCGCTACCGCCTGCGCACCGCCGAGTATGGCAACTTCAACGTCACGAGCAATTGGACCTACTACAGCTTCTACGCGTCGCGCCGGTTTCAGAACGATCCCGTTGTGAGCAGCGTCGGTCGCAGCCTCCCGCGTTACCGCGCCCAATCCTCGGTGGCGTGGCAACGCCGGACTTGGGGCGCGAATCTCAACATGAATTACATCCATCGTTACCGCAATTTTCAGCGCGATGGTTGGGAAGTCGGCCGCTATTACACCTTCGGCGGCTCGGTGAGCTATGGTTTCGACAAGACCTCCAAGCTCGGCGACACCCGGATCACGCTCGGTCTGGAAAATATCCTCGATCGCGATCCTCCGCTCGAGAACTCCACGGTCGGTTACAACCAGGGCCTCATTGGTCGCCCCGGCGGCCGCTTCGGCTACGTGAGCGTGCGCAAAGCGTTCTGAAGCGAGGGACGATTCACTGAACTGTAGGGGCGCAGACT